>NZ_JBVVXU010000002.1:0-246391 GCF_055902035.1 Leisingera sp. SA215
ACAAAACCGCACGTCAACATCGGCACCATCGGCCACGTTGACCACGGCAAAACCACGCTGACCGCAGCAATCACCAAATACTTCGGTGACTTCAAAGCCTACGACCAGATCGACGGCGCACCGGAAGAAAAAGCCCGCGGCATCACCATCTCGACCGCCCACGTCGAGTATGAGACCGACACCCGCCACTATGCCCACGTCGACTGCCCCGGCCACGCTGACTATGTGAAGAACATGATCACCGGCGCGGCGCAGATGGACGGCGCGATCCTGGTTGTGAACGCTGCTGACGGCCCGATGCCGCAGACCCGCGAGCACATCCTGCTGGGCCGCCAGGTCGGCATCCCGCACATGGTTGTCTTCATGAACAAAGTCGACCAGGTCGACGATGAAGAGCTGCTGGAGCTGGTGGAAATGGAAATCCGCGAGCTGCTGTCGTCCTATGACTACCCGGGCGACGATATCCCGATCATCGCCGGTTCGGCTCTGGCCGCAATGGAAGGCACCAAGCCTGAAATCGGCGAAGAGAAGATCAAGGCGCTGATGGCGGCTGTCGACGAATACATCCCGACCCCGGCGCGTGCTGTTGACCAGCCGTTCCTGATGCCGGTTGAAGACGTGTTCTCGATCTCCGGCCGCGGCACCGTTGTGACCGGCCGTGTCGAGCGCGGCGTGATCAACGTTGGCGATTCGATCGAAATCGTCGGCATCCGCGACACCCAGACCACCACCTGCACCGGTGTGGAAATGTTCCGCAAGCTGCTGGACCGCGGTGAAGCCGGCGACAACATCGGCGCCCTGCTGCGCGGCATCGACCGCGACGGTGTTGAGCGCGGCCAGGTTCTGTGCGCACCGAAGTCGGTGAACCCGCACACCAAGTTCGAAGCCGAAGCCTATATCCTGACCAAGGAAGAAGGCGGCCGTCACACGCCGTTCTTTGCGAACTACCGTCCGCAGTTCTACTTCCGCACCACCGACGTGACCGGCACCGTGACCCTGCCGGAAGGCACCGAGATGGTGATGCCGGGCGACAACCTGAAGTTCGACGTTGAACTGATCGCCCCGATCGCGATGGAAAACGGCCTGCGTTTCGCGATCCGCGAAGGCGGCCGCACCGTCGGCGCCGGCGTCGTGTCGAAAATCACCGAGTAAGACGGCTTTGCCGTCTGGTGGCGGCAGGCGGTTTTCCGCAGGAAAATCGCCGGGAGCCACTCAGGTGAGATAATAGAAAGGGCCGCTCGAAAGAGTGGCCCTTTTTCATTGCTGTGGCGCCCTCGCAGGGAAGCGGTGCTCAGGTGGTCTGGGACTGCGGGTATTCGCTGTCCCGCCCCGCCGCGCTGTCGGCCGCATCGGTGATGGAATCCAGCGCGGCTTCCAGACTCGACCGCAAACTTTCTGCCTCGGCGTCAGACGGTTTTTTCGGAACTTCGTCCATCCACTCCTGGCACATCAGCACGCCGCGGGAAAACGGCAGCGGCAGCATCTGCTGGTCCCAGGTCGGCAGTTTGACCACTTTTTTCTCAGCGAATGCCACCGTGAACACCCGGCAGCCGGTCATCCGGGCCCAGACCACAGGAACGGTCGAGGATATGCGCGCCGGGCCGCGCGGCCCGTCGGCGGCGATACCGATCGAGCAGCCATCCCGGGTGCGGCGCAGCACTTCGCGCGACAACGCCACGTGGCGCTTGTGGCTCGACATCGGAATGGTCTCAAACCCCAGCCGCACCAGGATCTGCCCGGCGAGCCGCCCCGCGCGTGCGGCGGAGGTCAGGGCGCAGATGCGGCCCAGCGAGGTGTCAAACAGGTAGGGGGCCATGATCAGCCGCTGATGCCACAGCACGAAGATCACCGGTTCGCCGCGGCGCACGCAGGCGTCCATTTCCTCAAAGCCGCTGCGGGTCCAGCGCGAGGTGCGGAAGGCGAATCGCACATAGGCGGCAAGCAGCCCCTCAATGGCGCGGTTGACCCGGGGGCTATCAGCGATTTTTTTTCTCAGGCTCACGGTTGGCGGCTCGCATTTTCGGGTGTCCCGGGGCAAAAAGCCCCGGTATCCGCCCTGTCTTACTGCATGGCTGAGCCGCGGCAAAGCCTGCAACCGCCAAACCGCAGCCCGGCACTTGGAAAACCCGTTTTTTCCTCTTGCCAGCGCAGCACGTCTGCCTTAGGAAATGCCGCACCGTAGGGGTATAGCTCAGTTGGTAGAGCGACGGTCTCCAAAACCGTAGGTCGCGGGTTCGAACCCTGCTGCCCCTGCCACTTCACCGGATCATCAGCCCCTCTGTGAAACGCCTTCGGGAAAGCCTGCCCGCATGCGCTGCGGGCGTTTTTGCTATGGTTGGCTCAGCGTCAGGTGGTCCGGCGCCGAACCTTGCAAATAGCGGCCGTAGGCGGCGTCATAGGCCTGTTCGATTTGCCGTGCCAGGCCTGCCGGCTCCGGCAGGGCTGCGTCCTGGAGCCGGCTTTTCAATGTTCTGGCGGCCTCCGGATCCTGCGCCAGTTCCGCAGCCTTCGCCTCGTAATCTTCCGCACTGGCGGCGACCAGCTCCGGCAGCCCGGCGGCCTGCAGAAGGCTTGCGACTGTGCGGGCGGCGAATTGCTGCCCCGGCAAGGTGAGAACCGGCAGCCTGGCAGTCAAAGCTGACTGGGCAGCGCTGCGGGCATTCACAGTGAACGTGTCGAGGAACAAATCTGCCAGCGGCAGGCGGGCCAGGTGTTCCGCGGCAGGGGCGGGCGGGGCAAAGATGAGCCGGTCCGGATCAACACCGCGGGCGGCCGCCGCCCGGCGCAGGTTGGAGACAGCATGCGCGCCGTTGTCCTGCAGCCACAGAACGCTGTCCTTGGCCCCGGTCAGCAGCCGCATCCAGATGCCGAACTCAAACGGCGTGATCCGGCTGCCTGCGGCGAAGCTGCAAAAGACAAATCCGGTCTCCGGCAGGCCGCAACCGGCACGCTCCGGTGTTCCCGCTGCTGGGGCCGGCGTCACAGCCAGATGGCTTTCCGGCAGGCGCAGCAGGTGCTCGTTGTGATACCGTTCACTGCCGGCCGGGCAAACGGTGTGATCGCTGATCAGATAATCGAAGGCGGCAGTGCCCATGGTGCCGGGATAGCCCGGCCATGCGATATGCAGCGGTGCCAGACGGGCGGCAAGCAGCGGGCTCAGGCTGCCGTTTTTATAGCCCGAGACATCGACGGCGATATCCAGCCGGTCTGCTTTGATTGCGGCGGCCGCGTGTTGTCCGGCCAGCCCCTCCAGCTGCCTGAAGCAGGAGGCGGATTGGCTCAGTTTGGCTGCGGCTTCGGACGCAAGACCTGAGCCGGTGGCATAGGCATAAATTTCAAACCGGCTGCTGTCGTGGGCTGCCAGCATTGCCGCGTGCTGGCTTGCAATTGCATCTCCATCCTGGCCGGCAAAGACGTATCCGATCCGCAGCCGGGCGGGCCGCTGCCGGACGGGTGGTGCCGGTTGCAGCTCAAATACCGAAAACGCGTCGCTGGCATATGCCTGCGCCCGTGCCCGCAGGAGATCCGGATTGTCTTCCATCAGCATCAGTGCGCTTGGGTCGCAGCCGCTGCAGCGCAATCCCAGCAGGCGCCGGAAGTCCGCGTATTCCTGCAGCCACCGCCAGTCATTGAGCTCGGCCAGAACATGCAGACGCTGGGTGCGGCTGCGGTCATCGGATGGCGATATCTGCAGGATCTTGTCAAAGCAGGGCAGAGCCTCTGCAAACCTGCCCTCGGCCTTCAGCAGGAGGCCAAGCTGGAAATGCGCTTCGGTCAGTTGCGGATCCAGACCGGCGGCACGGGTGTAGTGCTCCTTGGCCTCAGCGGCCGCGCCCAGTTTCTGGAGCAGTCCGGCCAACGTGAAGTGCAGCGAGGCATCTCCCGGCGCCAGCGAAACCGCTTTGCGCAAAAGGCCGGCGGCCTCAAGGCTGCGGCCCTCGCGCGGCAGGGCTTCGGCCATGCTGCGCAGGGCGGGCAGGCATTCGGCATCCAGCTTCAAGGCTTTCTGGTACAGGGCCATGGCGTTGTCCTGCTGCCCGCGCGCCATATAAACGCGCCCCATCGCGGCATAGGTGCCCGCTTCCTGGGGGTTCAGCCCGCAGGCTTTGTTCAGGCAGGTTGCGGCGTTGTCCAGATGGCCTGCCGACAGGTGGCAGCGGCCCAGGAAATCCCACAGGAAATGCGAGTCGCGGAACGTCTTGAGCAAGGCGCCGCAGCTGTCAGCCGCATCAAAGTGGCGGCCGGCGGCAAGCGCCGCCTCAAGTTCTTCTTTGGTGTCCTGCGATGGCTCCCGTTGTTCGCGCAAGCGGCCGCGCAGGGAAGCCAGCGCCTGCAGAGCGCGGGTGTTCTTCGGATTGCGTGCCAGGATGCCGGAATAGGCAAGCACAGCATCCTCAAGTTTGGAATCACGTTCAAGCTGCTCGGCCTGCGATAGGGAATAGGCGGGGGTCATGGCATCCAATCTTATCAGTAAACGCGGGATATGCCTGCGCGGCGCATGTATGCCGCCGGGGCTGTCGGGGACAGTTTTGCAGGAAGTGGATTAAAATTGGATTGACCGGGGAGCCCAAGCTGCCCGGCCGCTGGAGCAGGGCTTGAATTTACCCGCAGCAGGCGTTAAATCGCCACCACTGCTAGCAGAGAGACACCCCCAGTATGGCGACTATCAATCCAGTTCAGTTTCTTCAGCAAGTCCGTGCCGAAGTGTCCAAGGTCGTATGGCCGACCCGGCGCGAGGTGCTGCTGACCACGGTCATGGTGTTTATCATGGCAGCGCTTACGGCGGTGTTCTTTGCGCTGGTCGACCTGCTGATCCGCTACGGCCTGCAGGGGCTTCTGGGGATGTTCGGCTAAGCCTGCGGCAGTTTGATGGCTTCAGGGTTCATGTTGCTGCGCCGCCCTTGATCTTGGCGGCAATGGGCGGTAGGTGAGCCGTAACTATTGAGGCGGGCGTGCGGCGATTCGGTTTGCACGCCGCTTTTTGTTGGAGAGCGCAGCTTTAACGGCTGCATCGGGATGATAAAGCGGCGGCGCGGCAATGGCCCGCCTGGCAAAACAAGGACGACGGTTCATGGCGAAACGGTGGTATTCGGTCAGCGTTCTTTCGAATTTCGAAAAGAAAATCGCAGAGCAAATCCGCACCTCGGTCGCTGAACAGGGCCTTGAGGACGAGATAGACGAAGTGCTGGTCCCCACCGAAGAGGTGATCGAGGTCCGCCGCGGCAAGAAAGTCTCGACCGAGCGCCGCTTCATGCCGGGCTACGTGCTGGTCCATATGGAAATGTCCGACCGCGGATATCACCTGATCTCCTCGATCAACCGCGTCACCGGCTTCCTGGGTCCGCAGGGCCGCCCGATGCCGATGCGCGACGCCGAGGTGCAGGGCATCCTGGGCCGCGTCGAGGAAGGCGTCGAGGCGCCGCGCACCCTGATCCACTTCGAGGTGGGCGAGAAGGTCAAGGTCAACGACGGCCCGTTCGAGGATTTCGACGGCATGGTCGAAGAGGTCGACGAGGACAGCCAGAAGCTCAAGGTCACCGTTTCGATCTTTGGCCGGGAAACCCCGGTCGAACTGGATTTCACTCAGGTCACCAAACAGATCTGATGTGACGCCGGCCGGTAAGGCCGGCACACCGAGCGTGGGAGGCAGCGGCACCGCGGTGCCAAAACCGGACCACACAGCAAAGCAGCCCGAAGGACGCGTCCTGAGGGTGTTGGAAAAGGAGAAGGCCAATGGCCAAGAAGCTCGTCGGCACGATGAAGCTGCAAGTTAAAGCCGGTCAGGCAAACCCAAGCCCGCCGGTTGGTCCGGCGCTGGGTCAGCGCGGCATCAATATCATGGAATTCTGCAAGGCGTTCAACGCCAAGACCGCAGACATGGAGCCCGGCGCGCCGTGCCCGACCGTGATCACCTACTATCAGGACAAGTCCTTCACCATGGACATCAAGACGCCGCCCGCGTCTTACTACCTGAAGAAGGCTGCCAAGGTGAAGTCGGGTGCAAAAACCCCGTCGCGTGAAACCGTCGGCACCGTGACCGCGGCCCAGTTGCGGGAAATCGCCGAGGCCAAGATGAAAGATCTGAACGCCAACGACATCGAGTCGGCAATGCAGATCATCCTGGGCTCTGCCCGCTCCATGGGCATCGAGGTGAAGTAAGATGGCAAAGCTCGGTAAACGTACCCGCGCCGCGCGCGAAGCTCTCGCTGGCAAAGATAACCTGTCGGTCGAAGAGGCTGTTTCCCTGATCAAGGCGAACGCCACCGCGAAATTCGACGAAACCGTCGAAATCGCCATGAGCCTGGGTGTTGACACCCGCCACGCAGACCAGATGGTCCGCGGTGTTGTCGGCCTGCCGAACGGCACCGGCAAAGCCATGCGCGTTGCGGTTTTCGCCCGCGGCCCCAAGGCAGAAGAAGCTCAGGCGGCCGGTGCGGACATCGTCGGCGCCGAAGACCTGATGGAAGCCATCCAGGGCGGCAACATCGATTTCGACCGTTGCATCGCCACCCCGGACATGATGCCGGTTGTCGGCCGTCTGGGTAAGATCCTCGGCCCGCGCAACCTGATGCCGAACCCCAAGGTCGGCACCGTGACCATGGACGTCAAGGCAGCTGTTGAAGCGGCCAAGGGCGGCGAAGTCCAGTTCAAGGCGGAAAAAGGCGGCGTTGTGCACGCAGGCGTCGGCAAAGCCTCCTTTGACGAAGCCAAGCTGGTCGAAAACGTCCGTGCCTTTGTTTCGGCTGTGGCCAAGGCCAAGCCGGCGGGCGCAAAGGGCGCGTACATGAAGAAAATCAACCTGACCTCGACCATGGGTCCGGGCGTTACGGTTGACGTGGACAACGCTGTCACCGAGTAATCGGGACGGAATTGCCAGAACAGGGGCCCTGGGTGACGCACCCGGGGCCTTTTCTTTTGCCGGTCGGCGGTGTCATTCGCAAATGGCCGCTACGGTTTGATTTTGTTAACTATTTACCCTTGCGCTTGCCTGGCTGCATCCGTAATTGCAACCTATGGCACACCGCAGTTTCTTCGCTCAGGACAGTTCGAGTCTGATCGCCACGTCGAGTTCTAACGGCTCGATTGTGGGTGGTGCGGTCATCAACAATTCCGACACGCCCAACGGGACAGTTTTCGCCTATTCCGGCGGTACCGGGACCCAGGTCACGCTGAATGATACCGGCGGCGGACGGAGCAAATTCAATGACGACCAGAAATCGGATCACATCATAACCGATGGCGGCGGCATCGTTGCGGATGGCGCGCGGGTGGAATCCGAATCGCATATTCTGCTGCGCCAGCTTGACGAAAACGGAAACCCTTCCGGCCCGGAGATCACGGTCTATGTCTTTTCGCAGGGCGGTCAGACATCCAATGTCTGGGGCTATGCGACGGACCTGCCGCTTGAGGCCGGAAAATCCTATGTAAAGACCGGTGGGCAGAACACCGGAACGTCGCGCTACAAAGATTATGTCACCTGCTTTGGGGCCGGGACACTGATTGATACCGCCGATGGCCAGGTGGCCGTCGAGGACATCACCAGGGGGCAGCGCGTCTGGACCAAAGAGGCCGGTCTGCAGCCGGTGCGCTGGGTGGCGGCTGCATCGGTCCGCGGCAGCGGGAGTTTCGCACCTGTCGTCTTTGCGCCCGGGGCGATTGGCAATGCCGGAGAGCTGGTCCTTTCGCAGCAGCACCGGGTTCATGTGAGTCTGCCGGTTGCAGAGATGCTGTTCGGTCAGGCGGATGTTCTGGTGGCGGCAAAACATCTTTGCGGGCTTCCGGGAGTCAGGATCCGGGAGCAGGCGGTGATCCGCTATTTCCATGTCATGTTCGACCGGCACTGCATCGTCAGATCCAACGGCGTCCTGACAGAAAGCTTCTTTCTGGCGCCGGGATCGGTGGCCGCGTTGGATTGGGCGCAGCGCCGTGAGCTGATGTCCCTGTTTCCATCCCTTGCCCGGGAGGGTGCCCGGTTCGGCCAGACCGCGGCGATGACGCTGACCTCAGGGGAGGCGCGTGTCCTTAGGGGCTGTTTGGAATCCCGTGGCGGGCGCGCCGGTTTTGACGCGCGCTGAATTTTCTTGCGGCCGCCAGTTTCCCCTTGGAAACCCCTTCAAATGCGACTAACTACGGCTACGAGATAAAGCGTGCGATTCGTCGTGCGCTTTATTTCATTTCGTCCAAGATGGTGGGTGGCCTTTCGATCGGGCCTTAATCTCCCTCCTGAGACGGGTACAGACCAAGAAGATCGAGGGTTTTCAATCCCTCGGGCGGATTTGGCTCATCCCGTAAAACGGACCTGAACGCCGGACCCTCGGGACCGGCAAATATGAGCCGGGGTGCACAAGCATCCCTAACTTGGAGAGAACTGTGGATAGAGCCCAGAAAGAGAAAGTGGTCGAGGAACTCGGCCAGATCTTCGAAAGCTCTGGCGTCGTGGTGGTAGCTCACTACGCCGGTCTGACAGTTGCCGAGATGCAGGATCTGCGCGCGCGTGCAAGCGACGCGAACAGCTCCGTGCGTGTTGCCAAAAACAGGCTCGCCAAAATCGCCCTTGAGGGAAAGCCGTGTGAAAACATGTCTGACCTGCTGACAGGGATGACTGTTCTGACCTATTCCGAAGACCCCGTGTCCGCTGCGAAAGTGGCCGAGGGTTTCGCCAAGGAAAACAAAAAGTTTGAGATCCTTGGCGGCGCAATGGGTGAGAATGCTCTGGACCGCGCAGGCGTCGAAGCCGTGTCGAAAATGCCGTCCCGCGACGAGCTTATTGCTCAGATCGCAAGCTGCATTGGCGCACCCGCTTCCAACATCGCCGGCGCAATTGGCGCACCTGCAAGCAACATCGCAAGCATTCTTTCGACCATCGAAGAGAAGGCGGAAGCTGCGTAAGCGGTTGGCACTGAATGACTGGCGTGGGGCAAGGCCCGCACGTTGGAACACACATACTGTAAACGGAAAGAGCTGATACAATGGCTGATCTGAAAGCACTCGCAGAAAGCATCGTGGGTCTGACCCTGCTGGAAGCACAAGAACTGAAAACCATCCTGAAGGATGAGTATGGCATCGAGCCCGCAGCTGGCGGCGCGGTTGTCATGGCAGCTGGCGGCGACGCCGGCGGTGCAGCCGAAGAAGAAAAGACCGAATTCGACGTCGTTCTGAAGAACGCCGGCGCGTCCAAGATCAACGTGATCAAGGAAGTTCGCGGCATCACCGGTCTGGGCCTGAAAGAAGCCAAAGAACTGGTCGAAGCCGGCGGCAAGATCAAAGAAGGCGTGTCCAAGGACGAAGCCGAAGACGTCAAAGCCAAGCTGGAAGCAGCTGGCGCCGAAGTCGAGCTGGCCTAAGCCCTGCGCCTGGTGCATTTCGATGCATCGGAAATTTGGCTGGGTCCGGAGTTTTTCCGGGCCCAGCCGAACCTGTCTTAGAAAGGGCCTCCGGCAAGAGGCGTTTTTTCAGGCGAGGTTCAAGGGATCGGGAGGCTGCCTTCGGGACGGTGGCCATGAATTGATCCGAACACGCTGTCTCGTATGGGCAAGGTGCCGGGGCCCGGCGGCATCCTTGACCGGTGAGAACTCGAAAGGTGACATCTGACATGGCTCAATCGTTCCTTGGCCAGAAACGTCTACGCAAATATTACGGCAAAATCCGCGAAGTGCTGGAAATGCCGAACCTCATTGAGGTGCAGAAATCTTCCTACGACCTTTTCCTGCGCTCTGGCGATGAAGCCGAGCCGCTGGACGGCGAAGGAATCAAAGGTGTTTTCCAGTCGGTTTTCCCGATCAAGGATTTCAACGAAACCTCCGTTCTGGAGTTCGTGAAGTACGCGTTTGAAAAGCCGAAGTACGACGTCGAAGAGTGCATGCAGCGCGACATGACCTACAGCGCGCCGCTGAAGGTCACCCTGCGCCTGATCGTCTTTGATGTCGACGAAGACACCGGCGCCAAGTCGGTCAAGGATATCAAGGAACAGGATGTCTTCATGGGCGACATGCCCCTGATGACCCCGAACGGCACCTTTGTCGTCAACGGCACCGAGCGCGTGATCGTGTCCCAGATGCACCGCTCGCCGGGCGTCTTCTTCGACCACGACAAAGGCAAGACCCACTCCTCGGGCAAGCTGCTGTTTGCCTGCCGCATCATCCCGTACCGCGGCTCCTGGCTCGACTTCGAATTCGACGCCAAGGACATCGTCTTTGCCCGCATCGACCGCCGCCGCAAACTGCCGGTGACCACCTTGCTGTACGCCCTGGGCTTGGACCAGGACGCCATCATGGGCGCCTATTACAACACCGTTCAGTTCAAGCTTGAAAAGTCCCGCGGCTGGGTCACCCCGTTCTTCCCGGAACGTGTGCGCGGCACCCGCCCCACCTATGACCTGGTTGACGCGGCCACCGGCGAGATCATCTGCGAGGCCGGCAAGAAAGTCACCCCGCGCGCCGTCAAGAAGATGATCGAAGAAGGCACCATCACCGAGCTTCTGGTGCCCTTCGAGCATATCGTCGGCAAATATGTCTCCCAGGACATCATCAACGAAGAAAACGGCGCAATCTACGTCGAAGCCGGTGATGAGCTGACCCTGGAATACGACAAGGACGGCGAATTGATCGGCGGCTCCCTGAAAGAGCTGATGGATGCCGGCATCACCGATATTCCGGTGCTGGACATCGACAACGTCAACGTCGGCCCCTACATGCGCAACACCATGGCGCAGGATAAGAACCGGACCCGCGAAAGCGCGCTCATGGATATCTACCGTGTGATGCGCCCGGGCGAGCCGCCCACCGTCGAGGCCGCGTCGGCCCTGTTCGACACCCTGTTCTTCGATGGCGAGCGTTACGACCTGTCCGCGGTTGGCCGTGTGAAGATGAACATGCGCCTGGCGCTGGACGCCGAGGACACCCAGCGGACCCTGCGCAAGGAAGACATCGTCGCCTGTATCAAGGCGCTGGTCGACCTGCGGGACGGCCGCGGCGACATCGACGACATCGACCACCTCGGCAACCGCCGGGTGCGCTCGGTCGGCGAGCTGATGGAAAACCAGTACCGTGTCGGCCTGTTGCGCATGGAGCGCGCGATCAAGGAACGTATGTCCTCGGTCGAGATCGACACCGTGATGCCGCAGGATCTGATCAACGCGAAACCGGCGGCCGCTGCAGTGCGTGAATTCTTCGGCTCCTCGCAGCTGTCGCAGTTCATGGACCAGACCAACCCGCTGTCGGAAGTCACCCACAAACGCCGCCTCTCGGCGCTTGGCCCCGGCGGTCTGACCCGCGAGCGCGCAGGCTTTGAAGTCCGTGACGTTCACCCGACCCACTATGGCCGGATGTGCCCGATTGAAACGCCCGAAGGCCCGAACATCGGTCTGATCAACTCGCTGGCCACTTTTGCGCGCGTCAACAAATACGGCTTCATCGAAACGCCTTACCGCGTTGTCAACGAAGGTCAGGTGACCGACGAAGTGCACTACATGTCGGCGACCGAAGAAATGCGCCACACCGTGGCGCAGGCCAACGCGACCCTGGACGAAGGCGGCAAGTTCATCAACGACCTGGTGTCGACCCGTCAGTCCGGCGACTACACCCTGGCGCCGCGTGAAAGCGTGGACCTGATCGACGTCAGCCCGAAACAGCTGGTCTCGGTTGCGGCCTCGCTGATCCCGTTCCTGGAAAACGACGACGCCAACCGCGCTCTGATGGGCTCGAACATGCAGCGTCAGGCGGTTCCGCTGCTGCGGGCCGAGGCGCCGCTGGTCGGCACCGGCATCGAGGAGAAGGTTGCGATCGACTCCGGCGCCGCGATCCAGGCCAAACGGGCCGGCATCATCGACCAGGTCGATGCGCAGCGTATCGTGATCCGGGCCACCTCCGATCTGGAGCTGGGCGACGCCGGCGTTGACATCTACCGGATGCGCAAGTTCCAGCGTTCCAACCAGAACACCTGCATCAACCAGCGTCCGCTGGTCAAGGTGGGCGACACCGTGACCAAGGGCGAGGTCATCGCCGACGGTCCGTCGACCGATATGGGCGAATTGGCTCTGGGTAAAAACGTGGTTGTCGCGTTTATGCCGTGGAACGGCTACAACTACGAAGACTCGATCCTGATCTCCGAGCGCATTGCGCGTGACGACGTCTTCACCTCGGTCCACATCGAGGAATTCGAAGTCGCCGCCCGCGACACCAAGCTTGGTCCGGAAGAAATCACCCGCGACATCCCCAACGTCGGCGAGGAAGCCCTGCGCAACCTCGATGAAGCGGGCATCGTCTACATCGGTGCCGATGTGGAGCCGGGCGACATTCTGGTCGGTAAGATCACCCCCAAGGGCGAAAGCCCGATGACCCCGGAAGAGAAGCTCTTGCGCGCCATCTTCGGCGAGAAGGCTTCGGACGTGCGCGACACCTCGCTGCGCGTGAAGCCGGGCGATTACGGTACTGTCGTCGAGGTGCGCGTCTTTAACCGCCACGGTGTGGAAAAAGACGAGCGTGCGCTGCAGATCGAGCGTGAGGAAGTCGAACGTCTGGCCCGTGACCGGGACGACGAGCTGGCGATCCTGGACCGCAACATCTATGCGCGTCTGCGCGGCATGATCCTCGGCAAAGTGGCTGTCAAAGGCCCGAAAGGCGTCCGCGCCGGCACCGAGATCACCGAGGAACTGCTGGACACCCTGTCCCGCGGCCAGTGGTGGATGCTGGCGCTGGAAGACGAGCAGGACGCCCAGGTGGTCGAGGCCCTGAACGAGCAGTACGAGGCGCAGAAGCGCGCCCTGGACGCCCGTTTCGAGGACAAGGTCGAAAAAGTCCGCCGCGGCGACGACCTGCCGCCGGGTGTGATGAAGATGGTCAAAGTCTTCATCGCCGTGAAGCGCAAGCTGCAGCCGGGCGACAAGATGGCCGGCCGTCACGGCAACAAAGGTGTGATCTCGAAAGTGGTGCCGATGGAGGACATGCCGTTCCTCGCCGATGGCACCCCGGTCGACTTCTGCCTTAACCCGCTGGGTGTTCCGTCGCGGATGAACGTTGGTCAGATCCTGGAGACCCACATGGGCTGGGCCGCGCGCGGTCTTGGCATCAAGGTGGACGAGGCGCTGCAGGAATACCGCCGCTCGGGCGATCTGACCCCGGTGCGTGAAGCGATGCACGGTGCCTATGGCGATGATGTCTACGACGAAGGCATCGCCGGCATGACCGAAGAGCAGCTGGTAGAGGCCGCAGGCAACGTGTCCCGCGGTGTGCCGATTGCGACCCCGGTCTTTGACGGCGCCAAGGAAGACGACGTGAACGACGCGCTGGTGCGTGCGGGCTTTGACAAGTCCGGCCAGTCTATCCTGTTCGACGGCCGCACCGGCGAGCAGTTCGCGCGCCCGGTGACCGTCGGCATCAAGTACCTGCTGAAACTGCACCACCTGGTCGACGACAAGATCCACGCGCGTTCGACCGGCCCGTACTCGCTTGTTACTCAGCAGCCGCTGGGTGGTAAGGCGCAGTTCGGTGGTCAGCGCTTTGGTGAGATGGAGGTCTGGGCTCTGGAAGCTTACGGCGCCGCTTACACCCTGCAGGAGATGCTCACCGTCAAATCGGATGACGTCGCCGGCCGGACTAAGGTCTATGAGTCGATCGTCAAGGGCGAGGACAACTTTGAAGCGGGCGTTCCGGAATCGTTCAACGTTCTGGTTAAAGAAGTCCGCGGCCTCGGCCTGAACATGGAACTCCTGGATGCGGAAGAAGAGTAAGGGCTGCGGCCCTTACCATCTCTCCCTTCCGCACGAATTTGAGGTATCAAAATGAACCAGGAAATCACCAACAACCCGTTCAACCCGCTGACGCCGCCCAAGGTCTTTGATGAAATCAAAGTCTCGCTGGCGTCGCCGGAACGGATCCTGTCGTGGTCCTATGGCGAAATCAAAAAGCCTGAGACCATCAACTACCGGACCTTCAAGCCCGAGCGCGACGGCTTGTTCTGCGCCCGGATCTTCGGCCCGATCAAAGACTACGAATGCCTCTGCGGCAAATACAAGCGGATGAAGTACCGCGGCGTCGTCTGTGAAAAATGCGGCGTCGAGGTCACCCTGCAGAAAGTCCGCCGCGAGCGGATGGGCCACATCGAACTGGCAGCGCCGGTTGCGCATATCTGGTTCCTGAAGTCGCTGCCGTCCCGCATCGGCCTGATGCTGGACATGACCCTGCGCGATCTGGAACGGGTTCTGTACTTCGAAAACTATGTTGTGATCGAGCCGGGCCTGACCGACCTCTCCTATGGTCAGATGATGACCGAAGAAGAGTATATGGACGCCCAGGATGCCTATGGCATGGACGCCTTCACCGCCAACATCGGCGCCGAAGCAATCCGTGATATGCTGGCCCAGATCGACCTGGAATCAGAAGCCGAAACGCTGCGCGCCGAACTGGCCGAAGCGACCGGCGAACTGAAGCCCAAGAAGATCATCAAGCGTCTGAAGGTCGTGGAATCCTTCCTGGAATCGGGCAACCGCCCGGAATGGATGATCATGACCGTGATCCCGGTCATCCCGCCGGAACTGCGTCCGCTGGTGCCGCTGGACGGCGGCCGCTTTGCGACCTCCGACCTCAACGACCTGTACCGCCGCGTGATCAACCGGAACAACCGTCTGAAGCGTCTGATCGAACTGCGCGCGCCCGACATCATCGTCCGCAACGAAAAGCGGATGCTGCAGGAGTCCGTTGACGCTCTGTTCGACAACGGCCGCCGCGGCCGCGTCATCACCGGCGCCAACAAGCGCCCGCTGAAGTCGCTGTCCGACATGCTGAAAGGCAAGCAGGGCCGCTTCCGTCAGAACCTTCTGGGCAAGCGCGTCGACTTCTCCGGCCGTTCGGTGATTGTGACCGGGCCTGAGCTCAAGCTGCATCAGTGCGGTCTGCCCAAGAAGATGGCGCTCGAACTGTTCAAGCCCTTCATCTATTCGCGCCTGGAGGCCAAGGGCCTGTCCAGCACCGTGAAGCAGGCAAAGAAGCTGGTCGAGAAAGAACGTCCCGAAGTCTGGGACATCCTTGACGAGGTGATCCGCGAACACCCGGTGATGCTGAACCGCGCACCGACGCTGCACCGTCTTGGCATCCAGGCGTTCGAACCCACGCTGATCGAAGGCAAGGCGATCCAGCTGCACCCGCTGGTCTGCTCGGCGTTCAACGCGGACTTTGACGGCGACCAGATGGCTGTGCACGTGCCGCTGAGCCTTGAGGCCCAGCTGGAAGCGCGCGTCCTGATGATGTCGACCAACAACGTTCTGTCGCCGGCCAACGGCGCACCGATCATTGTTCCTTCGCAGGATATGATTCTGGGTCTCTACTATGTGACCCTGGAACGCGAAGGCATGCCGGGCGAAGGCATGGTGTTCGGTTCGATCGAGGAAGTTCAGCACGCGCTGGACGCAGGTGTTGTGCACCTGCATACCAAGATCACTGCCCGGATCACCCAGTTCGATGATGAAGGCAACGAGATACAGTCGCGGTTTGAAACCACGCCTGGCCGCGTCCGTCTGGGTGCGCTGCTGCCGAAAAACGTCAAAGCACCGTTTGAGCTGGTCAACCGCCTGCTGCGGAAGAAAGAAGTGCAGCAGGTCATCGACACCGTCTACCGCTACTGCGGTCAGAAAGAGTCGGTTATCTTCTGTGATCAGATCATGACCATGGGCTTCCGCGAAGCGTTCAAGGCGGGCATTTCGTTCGGCAAGGACGACATGGTGATCCCCGACACCAAATGGACGCTGGTCGACGAGACCCGCGATCAGGTGAAAGACTTTGAACAGCAGTACATGGACGGCCTGATCACTCAGGGCGAAAAGTACAACAAAGTTGTCGATGCCTGGTCCAAGTGTAACGACAAGGTCACCGACGCGATGATGGGAACCATCTCCGCAGACAAGCGCGACGCGAATGGCGCCGTGATGGAACCGAACTCGGTTTACATGATGGCCCACTCCGGTGCGCGTGGCTCGGTTACTCAGATGAAACAGCTGGGCGGCATGCGCGGCCTGATGGCCAAGCCGAACGGCGACATCATCGAAACCCCGATCATCTCGAACTTTAAAGAAGGCCTGACCGTTCTCGAGTACTTCAACTCGACCCACGGCGCCCGTAAGGGTCTGTCCGATACCGCGCTTAAGACGGCGAACTCGGGTTACCTGACCCGCCGTCTGGTGGACGTGGCGCAGGACTGCATCGTGCGCGAAAACGATTGCGGCACCGAACGTGCGATCACCGCCGAAGCAGCAGTCAACGACGGTGAAGTTGTCGCCACCCTGGGCGAACGTCTTCTGGGCCGTGTGGCCGCAGACGACATCCTGCGTCCGGGCACCGAGGAAGTCATCATTGCAGCAGGCCAGCTGATCGACGAACGTATGGCGGATGCCGTGGAAGAGGCCGGCGTTCAGTCGACCCGTATCCGCTCGCCGCTGACCTGTGAGTCGGAAGAGGGCGTCTGCGCCATGTGCTACGGCCGTGACCTGGCGCGCGGCACCAAGGTGAACGAAGGCGAAGCGGTGGGTATCATCGCGGCGCAGTCGATCGGTGAACCGGGCACCCAGCTGACCATGCGGACCTTCCACATCGGCGGCGTTGCACAGGGCGGCCAGCAGTCGTTCCTGGAAGCGTCCCAGGAAGGCAAGATCGTCTTCGAAATGCCGCAGACCCTGGAGAACGCCAACGGCGAAACCCTGGTTGTGGGCCGTAACATGAAGCTGATCATCCAGGACGAGCACGGTGAAGAGCGGGCCAGCCACAAGCTGGGCTACGGCTCCAAGCTGTTCGTCAAGGAAGGCCAGAATGTTGCCCGCGGCGACAAGCTGTTCGAATGGGACCCCTATACCCTGCCGATTATCGCCGAGAAGCCGGGTACCGCCAAATACGTTGACCTGGTCTCGGGCCTGGCGGTCCGTGACGAGACCGACGAAGCCACCGGCATGACCCAGAAGATCGTGATCGACTGGCGCACGGCTCCGAAAGGCTCGGATCTGAAACCGGAGATCATCCTGGTCGACAGCAACGGCGAGCCGATGCGCAACGACCTGGGCAACCCGCTGACCTACCCGATGTCGGTGGATGCGATCCTCTCGGTCGAAGACGGCCAGCAGGTTGTGGCCGGCGACGTTGTCGCGCGGATCCCGCGGGAAGGCGCCAAGACCAAGGACATCACCGGTGGTCTGCCTCGGGTTGCGGAACTGTTCGAAGCCCGCCGTCCGAAAGATCACGCGATCATCGCCGAAATCGATGGTTACGTGCGCTTCGGCCGCGACTACAAGAACAAGCGCCGCATCGCGATCGAACCGTCGGACGAGACACGGGAGGCCGTCGAATACATGGTGCCCAAGGGCAAGCACATTCCGGTTCAGGAAGGTGATTTTGTCCAGAAGGGCGACTATATCATGGACGGCAACCCGGCGCCGCATGACATCCTCTCCATCATGGGTGTCGAGGCTCTGGCCAACTACATGATCGACGAGGTTCAGGACGTCTACCGCCTGCAGGGTGTGAAGATCAACGACAAGCACATCGAGGTGATCGTCCGCCAGATGCTGCAGAAGTGGGAGATCTCGGACTCCGGCGACACCACGCTGCTCAAAGGCGAACACGTGGACAAGCAGGAGTTTGACGCCGCCAACGAGAAATCGCTGGCCCGCGGCAAGCGTCCGGCACAGGGCGAACCAATCCTGCTCGGCATCACCAAGGCGTCGCTGCAGACCCGCTCGTTCATCTCGGCGGCCTCCTTCCAGGAGACCACCCGCGTCCTCACCGAGGCTTCGGTGCAGGGCAAGAAGGACAAGCTGGTCGGTCTCAAGGAGAACGTCATCGTGGGCCGCCTGATCCCGGCCGGCACCGGCGGCGCGACCCAGGCGGTGCGCGCCATTGCCCAGGGCCGCGACAACGTGGTTCTGGAAGCCCGCCGCGAAGAAGCCGAAGCCGCTGCAGCCCTGGCCGCACCGGTGATGGACGACGACGCGATGGGCGGCGACGATCTGGATATCCTGGTCGAAACCCCGGAAAGCCGCGACTAAGCCACGGCATATACCTTTGGGAAAAGCCCCCGCATGATTTCATGCGGGGGCTTTTTCATATCCGCAACCGCGGGTATCGTTTGCCGGGTGAGGGATCAGGCCGGATCACACGGCCTGCAGGCAGGGGACGGGGATGGATATCAGGCTGCGGATGATCGGATTGGTGCGGTTTTCCGTGCTCAGCACCAATTACTACTCGGACCGGTTCAACAGCCTGGAGGAAAAGGCAGAGCATCTGTTCTCGCCGGCGCGGATGGAACTGCGCTTCCGGCTGTTTGAGCATTTGTGCCTGCGCTCGCTGACCCAGCAAAGCGACCCGAGTTTCCGGCTGATCGTGCTGACCTCCGAAGACCTGCCGGATCCCTATCTGGCGCGGCTCTTGGAACTGACGGAACCCTGCAGCAACATCTTCTGCCACGGCGCGGCCCCGGACGTGCACTATCAGCAGCTGAAGGACGCCTTCGGCCTGGTGAATCTACGGCGCGCCACCCATCATGTGCTGTTCCGGCTCGACGATGATGATGCATTGGACCGGAATTTCGTCAAACGCACCAAGGCTTTTGCCCGCGGCATGATTCCGTTGCAGGGGGACGGGCAGACCCCGTTTATCATCGCCCACAACCGCGGCCTGTATCTGGAAAAGACCGCCAATGGCGCTGAGCTCTATGATACCTGCGAGCGCGCGCCGCTCTCCACCGGCCTGTCGCTGGTTGCCCCGGCGGGTCACACTTCCAACCCCTATGCGTTCAACCACCGTAAAATCGCGCAGCACTATAATACGTTTTCCGACATTTCGGTGCCCGCGTTCCTGCGGACCATTCACGGCGACAATAAATCGGATCCGGCACAGATCGGGCTGACCCGGAAATGGCGCGAAGATCAGATCGAAAACGCGCTGAGGGAGCACTTCGGCGATACTGCCGCGCGGCTCAAGGCATTGCTGCCGTAACTTCCGGCCGGGCCGCGGGCGGCTTACCGCGGCTTGAACGCCGCGCGCACCTTGGCTGCCCGCAAACCAAAGACCGTGGCGAACTCCAGCTCCTGCCCGGCGGTCAGCGGCGCGACGTCAACCGCTGCCGCGCCGCCTTGCCGGGAATCGTTGAACCGGTTGTGGCTGCGGACCCACATGGGGGCGTCGGTTATGGTGACAGAGGGCATGTGATGGTGAATACGGTGATGGGCAAAGTTCATGATCGTTTTTCGGCTGCCCGCCGCCACATACATGCCGAGGGCCGCCGTGAAATAGGGCCGGACAACCGGCGCAGCTGAAATTCCGTCCGGGCCGAATTCCGCTATGTAGCCGCGGTTGAAATCAATCGCGCCTGCGGCGGACTTGGCAAACAGCTTGGCGCAGTCCTTTGCGGTGTCCCGCAGACGCTCGACAAAGTCGGTTGCCACCGCGTCATCATCGTCGAACCTGAACTGCAGGCAGGGCTCGCCCGGTTTTCGCCGCGCGCCGTTCAGAAGCTCCTTCATCACCTCGCGGTGCTTGCGCGGCGGTTCGGCGCAAAGCCGGACTTGCGGCAGGTCTGCGATCAGATCCTGCAGCCGGTCGCGGTGACACCGGGGCAGGCTGTCGCCGATCACCATGATCAGGTCGAAATCCGGATCGGTCTGTTCGCGAAGGCAGGGCAGGGCGACGGTTTCCAGCAGCCGGAACCGCTCCTCCATCCGGGCGTCGGCATAAAGATAGGCCATGCGCTCTTCGATTGTTTCGTGCTCCACCTGGAACCCGCCGATCGCCGGGTAGGAAAACCGGCACAATCCAATGACTTGCATTCTGAAATCCGTCTTATATTAACAGGTTGCCGCAGCGACTATGGCGGCCTGCCGTGCCGCGGGCAAGGGGGCTGCAAGGGGCCGGCGATGGAAGGGCAGGGCGCCCGGAACGCAGTCTGCCGCCGCAGGGCGCCCAAGGCCGGCGCCGGCCGCTGTTGACAACCTGCGCGACTCCCCATATACGCGCGCTTATCCGGCACCCGGAGTGTATTCTTCGAAAGCCGAATTCAAAATTGCAGTGGCTCAAGGCTTGGGCACTTTTACCACCCGGGCCCTCTGTAACCTCACCGCGTCGTCTCACCTCGGAATGGGAGCGATTGCGGTTTTTGCGCTTGTGGACGCACAAGTGCAGCGAAATCACCCGCACGCGCCGGCGTGCATGACAGTGTTGCAAAACGGGGAATAAACCGGAATGCCAACGATCCAGCAGCTGATCCGCAAGCCGCGTCAGCCGAAAGTTAAACGCTCGAAGTCCATGCACCTGGAACAGTGCCCGCAGAAACGCGGCGTCTGCACCCGTGTGTACACAACCACTCCGAAAAAACCGAACTCCGCGATGCGGAAAGTTGCGAAGGTCCGCCTGACCAACGGTTTCGAAGTGATCTCCTACATCCCCGGTGAAAGCCACAACCTTCAGGAGCACTCTGTGGTTCTGATCCGCGGCGGCCGTGTCAAAGACCTTCCGGGTGTCCGTTACCACATCCTGCGCGGTGTTCTGGATACCCAGGGCGTTAAAGACCGTAAGCAGCGTCGTTCGAAGTACGGCGCGAAGCGTCCTAAGTAAGAAGGAGAGGCTGATATGTCACGTCGTCACGCCGCTGAAAAACGCGAAGTCCTGCCCGACGCCAAGTTCGGCGACCGCGTTCTGACCAAATTCATGAACAACCTGATGATCGACGGCAAGAAGTCGGTCGCAGAGCGTATCGTCTACAATGCCTTTGACCGCGTTGAGACCAAGATCAAGCGCGCTCCGGTTGAAGTGTTCCACGAAGCTCTCGACAACATCAAACCCTCGGTCGAAGTCCGTTCGCGCCGTGTGGGCGGTGCCACCTACCAGGTGCCGGTTGAAGTCCGTCCCGAGCGCCGTGAAGCGCTGGCAATCCGCTGGCTGATCACTGCTGCGCGCAAGCGCAACGAAAACACCATGGAAGAGCGCCTCGCAGGCGAGCTGATGGACGCCGTCCAGTCCCGTGGCACCGCAGTGAAGAAGCGCGAAGATACTCACAAGATGGCCGAGGCAAACAAAGCCTTCAGCCATTACCGCTGGTAAGCCGGAGGACCTAGACCTATGGCACGCGAATATCCGCTCGAACTGTACCGTAACTTCGGTATCATGGCGCACATCGACGCAGGTAAAACCACCTGCTCCGAGCGCATCCTGTTCTACACCGGCAAATCCCACAACCTTGGCGAGGTGCACGACGGTGCAGCCACCATGGACTGGATGGAGCAGGAGCAGGAACGCGGCATCACCATCACCTCGGCTGCGACCACCACCTTCTGGGAACGCACCGAAGACGGCGAAACCGCTGACTCGCCCAAGCACCGCCTGAACATCATCGACACCCCCGGCCACGTCGACTTCACCATCGAAGTTGAACGCTCGCTGGCGGTTCTCGACGGTGCTGTCTGTGTTCTGGATGCCAACGCCGGTGTTGAACCGCAGACCGAAACCGTGTGGCGTCAGGCTGACCGCTACAAGGTTCCGCGCATGGTGTTCGTCAACAAGATGGACAAAATCGGCGCCGACTTCTTCAACTGCGTCAACATGATCGAAGACCGCACCGGCGCCCGCGCGGTTCCGGTTGGTGTGCCGATCGGCGCCGAGACCGAGCTGGAAGGCCTGGTCGACCTGGTCAACATGGAAGAATGGCTGTGGCAGGGCGAAGACCTTGGCGCATCGTGGATCAAAGCACCGATCCGCGACAGCCTGAAGGACATGGCTGACGAATGGCGCGGCAAGATGATCGAGGCGGCCGTCGAAATGGACGACGACGCTATGGAAGCCTACCTGGAAGGCGAAGAGCCCGACGTGCCGACCCTGCGCAAACTGCTGCGCAAAGGCACCCTCGAGCTGGCATTTGTGCCGGTTCTGGGCGGCTCCGCGTTCAAGAACAAAGGCGTTCAGCCGCTGCTCAACGCCGTGATCGACTACCTGCCCAGCCCGCTGGACGTTGTCGATTACATGGGCTTCAAACCCGGTGACGAGACCGAGACCCGTGACATCCCCCGCCGTGCGGATGACAGCATGGCGTTCTCCGGCCTGGCGTTCAAAATCATGAACGACCCCTTCGTCGGTTCGCTGACCTTCACCCGCATCTACTCGGGCGTCCTGAGCAAGGGCGACACGCTCCTGAACTCGACCAAGGGTAAAAAAGAGCGGGTCGGCCGGATGATGATGATGCACTCGAACAACCGTGAGGAAATCACGGAAGCGTTCGCGGGCGACATCATCGCGCTGGCAGGTCTGAAAGACACCACCACCGGCGACACCCTCTGTGCCGTCAACGATCCGGTGGTTCTGGAAACCATGACCTTCCCGGATCCGGTGATCGAGATCGCGGTTGAGCCCAAGACCAAGGCCGACCAGGAGAAAATGTCCCAGGGTCTGCAGCGTCTTGCTGCCGAAGATCCGTCCTTCCGTGTGGAGACCGACATCGAGTCCGGTCAGACCATCATGAAGGGCATGGGCGAACTTCACCTGGACATCCTGGTCGACCGTCTGAAGCGCGAATTCAAGGTCGAAGCCAACATCGGCGCGCCGCAGGTGGCCTACCGCGAGACCATTTCCAAAGAGGTCGAGCATTCCTACACCCACAAGAAACAGTCGGGTGGTTCGGGCCAGTTCGCCGAGGTGAAGCTGATCATCTCGCCGACAGAGCCGGGCGAAGGCTACTCCTTCGAATCCCGTATCGTCGGCGGTGCGGTTCCGAAGGAATACATCCCCGGCGTCGAAAAAGGCATCAAGTCCGTCATGGACAGCGGCCCGCTGGCCGGCTTCCCCGTGATCGACTTCAAGGTTGCCCTGATCGACGGTAAGTTCCACGATGTGGACTCCTCGGTTCTGGCCTTTGAAATCGCCGCCCGCATGGGCATGCGTGAAGGCATGCGCAAAGCTGGTGCGAAACTGCTCGAGCCGGTGATGAAAGTCGAAGTGATCACCCCGGAAGACTACACCGGCGGTATCATCGGCGATCTGACCTCGCGCCGCGGCCAGGTGTCCGGCCAGGAGAACCGCGGCAACGCAATCGCGATCGACGCGTTTGTGCCGCTGGCGAACATGTTCGGCTACATCAACACGCTGCGTTCGATGAGCTCGGGCCGCGCCCAGTTCACCATGCAGTTCGACCACTACGAACCGGTTCCGCAGAACATCTCGGAAGAGATCCAGGCGAAATTCGCGTAAGCGTCTTGAAAATTGAGGGGTTCGCGTCCGCTGCGGGCTCCTCTCGAAACTATAGGAGGCCACCATGGCTAAGGAAAAGTTTGAACGCACAAAACCGCACGTCAACATCGGCACCATCGGCCACGTTGACCACGGCAAAACCACGCTGACCGCAGCAATCACCAAATACTTCGGTGACTTCAAAGCCTACGACCAGATCGACGGCGCACCGGAAGAAAAAGCCCGCGGCATCACCATCTCGACCGCCCACGTCGAGTATGAGACCGACACCCGCCACTATGCCCACGTCGACTGCCCCGGCCACGCTGACTATGTGAAGAACATGATCACCGGCGCGGCGCAGATGGACGGCGCGATCCTGGTTGTGAACGCTGCTGACGGCCCGATGCCGCAGACCCGCGAGCACATCCTGCTGGGCCGCCAGGTCGGCATCCCGCACATGGTTGTCTTCATGAACAAAGTCGACCAGGTCGACGATGAAGAGCTGCTGGAGCTGGTGGAAATGGAAATCCGCGAGCTGCTGTCGTCCTATGACTACCCGGGCGACGATATCCCGATCATCGCCGGTTCGGCTCTGGCCGCAATGGAAGGCACCAAGCCTGAAATCGGCGAAGAGAAGATCAAGGCGCTGATGGCGGCTGTCGACGAATACATCCCGACCCCGGCGCGTGCTGTTGACCAGCCGTTCCTGATGCCGGTTGAAGACGTGTTCTCGATCTCCGGCCGCGGCACCGTTGTGACCGGCCGTGTCGAGCGCGGCGTGATCAACGTTGGCGATTCGATCGAAATCGTCGGCATCCGCGACACCCAGACCACCACCTGCACCGGTGTGGAAATGTTCCGCAAGCTGCTGGACCGCGGTGAAGCCGGCGACAACATCGGCGCCCTGCTGCGCGGCATCGACCGCGACGGTGTTGAGCGCGGCCAGGTTCTGTGCGCACCGAAGTCGGTGAACCCGCACACCAAGTTCGAAGCCGAAGCCTATATCCTGACCAAGGAAGAAGGCGGCCGTCACACGCCGTTCTTTGCGAACTACCGTCCGCAGTTCTACTTCCGCACCACCGACGTGACCGGCACCGTGACCCTGCCGGAAGGCACCGAGATGGTGATGCCGGGCGACAACCTGAAGTTCGACGTTGAACTGATCGCCCCGATCGCGATGGAAAACGGCCTGCGTTTCGCGATCCGCGAAGGCGGC
Source organism: Leisingera sp. SA215 (assembly GCF_055902035.1). Classification (NCBI taxonomy): domain Bacteria; kingdom Pseudomonadati; phylum Pseudomonadota; class Alphaproteobacteria; order Rhodobacterales; family Roseobacteraceae; genus Leisingera; species Leisingera sp. SA215. The sequence continues at coordinate 24,406 of NZ_JBVVXU010000002.1, forward strand.
CGCACCGTCGGCGCCGGCGTTGTGTCGAAAATCACCGAGTAAGACGGCTTTGCCGTCTGGTGGCGGCAGGCGGTTTTCCGCAGGAAAATCGCCGGGAGCCACTCAGGTGAGATGATGGAAAGGGCCGCTCGAAAGAGTGGCCCTTTTTCTGCTATTGGAAAACCTGGGCCAGCCGGAACAAAGCCGCAGGCCCCGGTCAGGCGCGCTCTCTTCGCATTATTGATCAGACTAACGGAATGACAGTTCGCTGGTTTGGCTCATTTCACGAAAGCAGGCGTTTGTTCTGAATGCAGCGTATGTGTAAAAGGAGTCCACAGTTCGCGATGCTGCATGATGCACGGATGTCTGCTACCGTGGCCTGTGCTTCCCTGCATACAAGACTTGGAACCAACACAGCGTGGCTACGGCATAAAGGCATTGAGGACCGGAATGGACTACCAAATAGCTTTACTCTTCGATCAAGCGGACGCAATGCAACGATTGGCCGAGTTGTTCATCGCCGAGTGGACGCCGTGGTACGGGCCGGATGGCAAAGGAAGTGCAGAAGCCGACCTTATCGGATGCATGAACCGCGACCAATTACCGATTGCCGTTGTGGCGGTGAGCAAGGATGGGCAGATTCTCGGTACTGCCGCGCTCAAACTAGAATCGCTCGGATCGGAGCATTTTGACGGTCCTTGGTTGGCCGCTGTGGTAGTTGATCCAGATTTTCGTGGTCACGGCATCGGAACATCATTGATACAAGCAGTGGAAGAACAAGCTCGAAGGCTTGGTTTCGCCAAAATTTACACATCGACTGATGCTGCTAGCTCAATTGTCGAAAAACGCGGGTGGAAGTGCTTGAACCACACCGTGCAATCCTTGCGCGGACCCATTTCAATTTATAAGTTGGCGTTCGTTTAAGCAGCAATCTTAACGCGATCCACGTCATAAACATGATCGAACCGCCCTAGGCGATCAATATTCTTCGTGGGTGATAAGCCGCCATTCATACTTGCAACAGGAACGGCAGCAATGTCCGCGTTGCCGCCGATGAGTGCAGTGCTCAGTCTCCGCTCTGTCCGCGTAACCTGCCTTTAACTCTCCCTAACAAACCCCAAACCCGCCGTACGCCCCAAACGCAACCGTTTCGGTGCGAAACCCCTTGCCAGACTGCCGCAGCAGGCGTATAGCGCGCAGGTTCGCTCTGTGCGGATAGAGGCGGGGTGATTCCCGCCTTTTGGGTTCGATGAGGGTTCGCGGTGGTCGCTGGCCCTCCTCTCAACCTCAACGCCTCAATAAAGGCAGATGTAATGCAAAGCCAAAACATTCGCATTCGGCTGAAGGCATTCGATTACCGCGTGCTGGATGCCAGCACCCAGGAAATCGTCAACACAGCCAAGCGCACCGGCGCTCAGGTCCGTGGCCCGATCCCGATGCCGAACAAAATCGAGAAATTCACTGTTCTGCGTGGCCCCCACGTTGACAAGAAATCGCGCGACCAGTTCGAAATCCGGACCCACAAGCGCCTGCTCGACATCGTTGATCCGACCCCCCAGACCGTGGACGCGCTGATGAAGCTCGACCTCGCCGCTGGTGTGGACGTCGAAATCAAGCTGCAGTCGTAAGATCGGAGGGTAATGAATATGCGCTCTGGTATTATCGCAAAGAAAGTCGGCATGACCCGGCTGTTCCTGGAAGACGGCAAGCAGATCCCTGTGACCGTTCTGTCGCTGGACGGCCTGCAGGTTGTTGCACAGCGCACCGATGACAAAGACGGCTACACCGCCGTTCAGCTCGGTGCTGGGTCCGCCAAGGCAAAGCGCACGTCGCAAGCCATGCGCGGCCACTTCGCCGCTGCCAAGGTTGCCCCGAAGCGGAAGCTCGTGGAATTCCGCGTGCCCGCAGACGCCCTGATCGAAGTCGGCGCCGAAATTTCGGCCGAACACTTCCTGGCAGGCCAGAAAGTGGACGTCACCGGCACCTCGATCGGTAAAGGTTTCGCCGGTGCCATGAAGCGGCACAACTTCGGCGGCCTGCGTGCGACACACGGTGTGTCGATCTCGCACCGTTCGCACGGCTCCACCGGTCAGTGTCAGGATCCGGGCAAAGTCTTCAAAGGCAAGAAGATGGCCGGCCACATGGGCGCAGCCCGCGTGACCACCCAGAACCTGGAAGTGGTGAAAACCGACGCCGACCGCGGCCTGGTCTTCATCAAAGGCGCCGTTCCCGGCCCGAAATCCGGCTGGGTTACCGTCAAGGACGCCGTGAAGAAGAAAGCCCCCGAGGGTCTGCCTTTCCCGGCCGCTCTGAAAACTGCGGAAGCTCCCGCGGAAGGTGGTGAAGCATGAAACTTGACGTGATCAAACTCGACGGCGGCAAGTCCGGCGACATCGAACTGTCGGAAGACCTGTTCGGCCTGGAGCCGCGTGCGGACATCCTGCACCGTGTGGTCCGCTGGCAGCGCAACAACGCGCAGCAGGGCACCCACAAGGTGAAGACCCGCTCGGAGACCTCCTACTCTACCAAGAAGATCTATCGCCAGAAGGGCACCGGCGGCGCACGCCACGGTGACCGCAACGCGCCGATCTTCCGCAAGGGTGGTATCTACAAGGGCCCGACCCCGCGGTCGCACGGCCACGATCTGACCAAGAAGTTCCGCAAGCTGGGCCTGCGCCATGCGCTGTCCGCCAAAGCCAAAGCGGGCGAACTGGTCATCATCGAGGATGCAGCCTCCGAAGGCAAAACCGCCGCTCTGGCCAAACAGGTGAAAAACCTGGGCTGGAAACGCGCGCTGGTCATCGACGGCTCTTCGGTCAACGAAGACTTCCTGAAAGCGTCGCGCAACATCGAAGGCCTGGATATCCTGCCGACGATGGGTGCAAACGTCTATGACATCCTGAAGCGTGACACCCTGGTGATCACCAAAGCAGGTGTCGAAGCACTGGAGGCTCGCCTGAAATGAGCGCTAAAGCAGAACACTACGATGTGGTCCGCAAGCCGATCATCACCGAGAAAACCACCATGGCGTCCGAAAACGGCGCAGTGGTCTTTGAGGTGGCAATCGACTCGAACAAGCCGATGATCAAAGAAGCCGTCGAGGCGCTCTTTGGCGTCAAGGTGAAAGCGGTCAACACCACCATCACCAAGGGCAAGGTGAAGCGCTTCCGCGGCCAGATGGGCCGCCGGAAAGACGTGAAGAAAGCCTATGTGACCCTGGAAGAAGGCAACACCATCGACGTGTCCACCGGACTCTGAGATCTGCCTCTCTGACAAGATTGGAAGGCCCTCGCGCAAGCGGGGGCCTTTTTCGTTAGGGAAGGGGGGGGGCTGGGGCTTGCGGGCATGGCGGGGTCCTCGTGAAGGGTCTGCCTTTATCAGTAGCCGCTGCCGGTTAAGATTTGCGCAGCCTAGCGTGCGCTGCTCGTGCAACGGGCTGCCAAAGCGCTGCCCTGTGATCTTGCCCATAGCGCGGCAGCAAGGCCGCAGGCCGCCGCGCCAGCACCATGCTGAAAGCATGACGCTGGCATGACCCGCCCCCATGGGGCGGCGCTTTGGCTGGCGGTGTGCGTGCCGGCGAGGTCGTACGGATTTGGCCGGGATAAACTGCCAAACGCCACGTTGAATTCACCCCTTGCGGGTTATTGAGTGCGCTTATACACCCTTTTGAGCAAGGTTTGAGTTGGGCGGAAAATGAAGAAAATCGTGGATCACTGGCGCGATTTGTTGGGGTCAGTGCTATGGGCTTTTGGGGCCATCTTTCTGAGCTTGGAGGCTTTTGAGGTCCTCACGGATGCCAACATCTCTATGAATTTCTGCGCTTTCTTGGCGCTAGGGGTCTTGCCTGGAGTTTGCGTGTTCCTCGTGGATGGCTATCTACTGAATGGCTTTCTTAAAGGTGAAGTTACAATTCCTAACCCTGGGAACGACACGTTGATACAAGTGAAGTTTTCGGACTTGTTCGAGGAAACGGGTTGGAAGGTTGTCGGTGTCAATGATTTCTTCGATAGCCACGTTGACGAGGATCTAGTTTCTTCGCGATCTCTACATGGGATTGCTCTCAACAAATTCTGGAGCGAGAACCGGCAAAATTGGGTGGAACAGATTAACTCTTCCCTTCGACACATTGATGGGCGGCAAGAAACGCGACGGAAAGGTAACAAGACTAGATACCCCATTGGCACGACGGCACGTGCGTCGGCTGATAGTCAGAAGTTCTTGTTTGTTGCACTTGGCGAAACCGATGCCGATACCAACGTAACCTCAGCAAATGCGGAAATGTTGATTGCCGCAGTGAGGGGGGTGTTGGTTGAGGCAAGGGCGGCCTGCTCACTGGAGCCATTAGCAATTCCCTTAATGGGGTCTGGGCTGGCGCGCGTCGGCATAAAAAACTCTGTCCTACTCGACCTCATTATTACGGCTATTCTCGAGGAAAGTCGGCGTGGCCGGATAACTAAGGAAATCAAGATCATACTTCCGCACGAAAAAAGCGGTGAATTTAACCTCAAAGATCATGTGAGGAATTGGACGCATGGCTAGTAGAACCGGAACATATTTTGCATTTGATGGACTAGGTCAAACCGACCCTACCAAGTCTGATTTTCGATACTATGCGACCGTGCAGGGATGGAATGCCTTAAAAGGTATCGATTTTAAGTTCGTAAACAGTCATGACAAAGCCAGCTCCGTAGGGGACACGAGCAAACTTGCTACTTTGCAAGCCAGTATCCGCCAAAGGCTGGCGGCTTCCAAAAATATGGTTGTTATTGTTTCTGCGGATACACGCCGTGTCGGAAGCTTGCTGTCTTGGGAAGTTGAAAAGGCTGTGGACACTTACGAGCTTCCACTCATTGTTGCCTACACGGGCTTTCCCTCCATCTTGAATCCTTCAGCGCTTCGAGGGCTTTGGCCCAAAACTCTTGCTGACCGGCTCGACAGTGGTGATGCGGCGGCTATTCATATCCCTTTCAAAAAGGACGCCCTTTTTGATGCGATCCGGCGCTTTACAATTAATGGTGAGGAGATTGGGGGGGCTTTGGTCCACTACACTCGCGAAGCTCAGGTCAATTGGGGTTATACCAGACGTTAGAGTGTGGCATTGGATAGTTGGAGCTAGGTGGTTAAAGGGTGCTACGCGGCATCAGTAGCTTCCTCTCGACATACCCCTAGACACCCCCCCGCATCTCTGTTACCTCGCACCAATCCTGCAGACCCCGGATTCGTTCCGGGGTTGTTACGTTTGTCAGGATGCATCAACTCTGGGACCTTCGGGGCCCTATATCTTTGGCACCTACGGGGGCCTTAAACATAGCCGGGCCAAAGACAATAACCTAAGGCCGGGCACGCTAAACGGAAGACAGAAAGCATGGCACTCAAGTCGTATAAGCCGACGACGCCGGGCCAGCGTGGGCTGGTTCTGATCGACCGTTCGGAGCTTTGGAAAGGGCGTCCGGTCAAATCTCTCACTGAGGGTCTGACCAAATCGGGCGGCCGGAACAACACCGGACGGATCACTGCACGCCGCCGTGGCGGCGGCGCAAAGCGCCTCTACCGGATCGTTGACTTCAAACGGAACAAATTTGATGTAGCGGCCACCGTTGAGCGGATCGAATACGACCCGAACCGGACCGCATTCATCGCGCTGATCAAATACGAAGACGGCGAACAAGCCTACATCCTGGCGCCGCAGCGCCTGGCCGTCGGCGACAAGGTCATCGCTTCGGCGAAGGCTGACATCAAGCCGGGCAACGCAATGCCGTTCTCGGGCATGCCGATCGGCACCATCATCCACAACATCGAAATGAAGCCCGGCAAAGGCGGCCAGATCGCCCGTGCAGCCGGTACCTACGCTCAGTTCGTTGGCCGGGATGGCGGTTACGCCCAGATCCGCCTGTCCTCGGGCGAGCTGCGCCTGGTGCGTCAGGAATGCATGGCCACCGTCGGTGCCGTGTCGAACCCCGACAACTCGAACCAGAACTTCGGTAAAGCCGGCCGTATGCGCCACAAGGGCAAGCGTCCTTCGGTGCGTGGTGTCGTGATGAACCCGATCGACCACCCCCACGGCGGTGGTGAAGGCCGGACCTCCGGTGGCCGCCACCCGGTGACCCCCTGGGGCAAACCGACCAAGGGCAAACGGACCCGCAACAAAAACAAGGCGTCGCAGAAGCTTATCGTCCGCTCGCGCCACGCCAAGAAGAAAGGCCGCTAATCCATGGCACGTTCCGTATGGAAAGGCCCCTTCGTTGATGCTTATGTCCTGAAAAAGGCCGAAGCAGCGCGTGAGTCGGGCCGCAATGAAGTGATCAAGATCTGGTCGCGCCGTTCCACCATCCTGCCGCAGTTCGTCGGCCTGACCTTTGGTGTCTACAACGGCAAAAAGCACATCCCAGTCAACGTCTCGGAAGACATGATCGGTCAGAAGTTCGGTGAATATTCGCCGACCCGCACCTATTATGGCCATGCCGCTGACAAAAAAGCGAAGCGGAAGTAAGTCATGGGTAAGGAAAAGAATCCCCGCCGCGTGGCCGACAACGAAGCAATGGCAAAACTGCGCATGCTTCGCACCAGCCCGCAGAAACTGAACCTGGTGGCTCAGATGATCCGTGGCAAGAAAGTCGAGAAGGCGCTGACCGACCTGACATTCTCCAACAAGCGGATTGCTCAGGACGTGAAGAAATGCCTTCAGTCCGCCATCGCAAACGCGGAAAACAACCACAACCTGGACGTCGATGAACTGGTCGTCGCCGAGGCGTGGGTCGGCAAGAACCTGACCATGAAGCGCGGCCGCCCGCGTGCCCGTGGCCGGTTCGGCAAAATCCTGAAGCCGTTTGCGGAGATCACCATCAAGGTGCGTCAAGTTGAGGAGCAAGCCTAATGGGTCATAAAGTCAATCCGATCGGCATGCGCCTGCAGGTGAACCGCACCTGGGACAGCCGCTGGTACGCTGACACCAAAGACTACGGTGATCTGCTGCTCGAGGACCTGAAAATCCGCGAGTTCATCAAGACCGAGTGCAAGCAGGCAGGTATTGCACGGGTGATCATCGAACGCCCGCACAAGAAATGCCGCGTCACCATTCACACCGCCCGTCCGGGCGTCATCATCGGCAAGAAAGGCGCGGACATCGAAGTCCTGCGTAAAAAGCTGGCCGCGATGACCGACAGCGAGCTGCACCTCAACATCGTTGAAGTGCGCAAGCCGGAACTGGACGCAGCTCTGGTCGGCGAGTCCATCGCCCAGCAGCTGGAACGCCGTGTGTCCTTCCGCCGCGCGATGAAACGTGCCGTGCAGAATGCCATGCGCATGGGCGCCCTGGGTATCCGGGTGAACGTCGCGGGCCGTTTGGGCGGTGCTGAAATCGCCCGTACCGAATGGTACCGCGAAGGCCGCGTGCCGCTGCACACCCTGCGTGCCGACATCGATTACGCACCCACCGAAGCGATGACCCCCTATGGGATCATCGGGATCAAGGTCTGGATCTTCAAAGGCGAGATCATGGAGCACGATCCGGCGGCGCGTGACCGTAAAGCACAAGAAATCCAGGACGGCCCAGCACCTCGCGGTGCCGGTGGCGGCCGTCGCTAAGGAGGATTTGAGATGCTTCAGCCAAAGCGCACTAAATTCCGCAAGATGCACAAGGGCCGGATCCACGGCCTGGCAAAAGGCGGTTCCGACCTGAACTTCGGCACCTATGGCCTGAAGGCAACCACTCCTGAGCGTGTGACTGCACGCCAGATCGAGGCTGCCCGCCGCGCCATGACCCGGCACATGAAACGCCAGGGCCGTGTCTGGATCCGTATCTTCCCGGACACTCCGGTGACCTCGAAGCCGACCGAAGTCCGTATGGGTAAAGGTAAAGGCTCCGTGGACTACTGGGCAGCCAAGGTTAAGCCTGGCCGCGTGATGTTCGAGATCGACGGCGTCACCGATGAAGTCGCCCGCGAGGCCCTGCGCCTGGCAGCGATGAAACTGCCGGTCAAGACCCGCGTCGTGGTTCGCGAAGACTGGTAAAACCTGCCAGTTTTGAAAATATTAAGACCCCCGTTGAGCAATCAGCGGGGGTTTTTCGTTGCGCCCGCCAGCCGGGGCGCTGCCGCCGCCGCCCCTGGCGGCTGCCCCGAGTATTGCGAACCGGAAAGAAGCGGCGATGCTGTGCAGGATGCATCTCGCCAAGGCAGGGGCGCTGGGGTATCAGAGCGCCATGGCCCAGATTGAATCGCTCTTTGTGACCCGCCTCTACCGCGCGCAGCTGTCCGAACACGGACCATCGATTGACGCGCAGGAACTGGAGAACTCCTGTCTTGTCATCGCCGGCGACGACGATGCCGGGCAGGACTGGTGCGAGGAGAATGGCTATCCCGGCTATACCTCCTATGCGTCGCTGAGCGATCTGCCCTGGCGGTTTCCGATCTTTGCCGATCTGGTGAAATCGCTGGATCTGCATGTCGCGGCTTTTGCCGGGGATCTGGAGCTGGACCTGGACGGGCGCAAGCTGGTGCTGGAGGATCTGTGGATCAACATCCTGCCCGAGGGCGGCACCCACGCCAGCCACATCCACCCGCATTCGGTGATTTCCGGCACCACCTATGTGTCGATGCCCGAGGGCGCCTCGGCGCTGAAGCTGGAGGACCCGCGCCATGCGATGATGATGGCGCACCCGCCGCGCACCAAGGATTGCCGCCAGGAACTGCGGACCTTTGTCTATCAGTCGCCCAGCGTGGGCGACGTGCTGCTGTGGGAAAGCTTCATCCGCCACGAGGTGCCCTTGAACATGGCCGAGGACGAGCGGGTGTCGGTCAGTTTCAACTACCGCTGGGAGTGAGCGCCGTCTTGGGAAGGCTCCGGGGGAGCGTTTCAGGCGGGACCGGCAGAGCGCCGGCGCGGCCCGTCGCGATTGCGTAATGCGGAAAACTAGTTAAGGCTGTCGGGGCATCTGTTCGAAAGGCCATGCCATGGCGCCCCGTCCTGACTTTGAAATCGGCGGCTTCCGCATCCCGCCCGGCACCCGCTGTACGGTGGACCTGCCAGTGAGCGTGCTGTCGGACCACACGCCGGTCACCATGTCGGCGCATGTGGTCCACGGGACCGCGGACGGGCCTGCGCTGTTTGTCTCCGCCGCGATTCACGGCGACGAGGTGATCGGCGTGGAAATCGCCCGCCGCCTGCTGCGCAGCCGCAAATTCTCCCGTCTCAAGGGCACCTTGATCGTGGTGCCGATCGTCAACACCTTCGGGTTTCTGAACCATTCCCGCTACCTGCCGGACCGGCGCGACCTCAACCGCTGTTTTCCGGGCAGCGGCAGCGGGTCGCTGGCCAGCCGCCTGGCGTATCTGTTCATGACCGAAGTGGTGGACCGCTGCGATCTTGGCATCGACCTGCATTCCGCCGCCATCCACCGCAGCAACATGCCGCAGATCCGGGTGTCGCCGAAGGCGCAGGAGACCCTGGAGTATGCCGATGCCTTTGGCGCGCCGGTGGTGATCCGCTCCGGGCTGCGCGACGGCTCCCTGCGCAAGGAGGCGCAGGTGCGCGGGGTCGACGTGCTGCTGTATGAGGCCGGCGAGGGGCTCAGGTTCGATGAGCAATCCGCCCGGGTCGGGGTGGCCGGCATCCTGCGGGTGATGCACGCGCTGGACATGATCCCCGAGGACGGGGTGCCGCTGGCCGAGGTGGTTCCGGTCCGTGCGGGCAGCAGCAGCTGGGAGCGCGCGCCCGCCGGCGGGTTGCTGCGGACCTACAAGACCACCGGCGAAATGGTCGAGGAGGGCGACGTGCTGGGGGTTGTTTCCGATCCCTTCGGCGAAAACGAGGAAGAGCTGCAGGCAAGCCAGGCCGGTCTTATCATCGGCCGTGCCAACATGCCGATCGTGAATGAGGGCGACGCCCTGTTCCACATCGCCAGAGTGAACACGGCGGAGGCCGAAAGCCGCATCGAGAGCCTGCACGCGCAGCTGGAGGACGCGGCGATGTTCGACGAGGATGAGATCATCTGAGCCGCCGCAGGGCAGGCGGGGGCGCGGAGCATCCCTATCTTTCCCTTGCCCCTGCACCCTGTCTCCTCTATAGGGACCCATCGCCTGTCCCCTTTCCGCTTTGGATTCGGGCCGGGTGATTCTTTTTTGCCGCGCTTTCCGGCGCGGTTGACATAACCCACCAGGTCAAAGGTTACCCGCCTCAGGGGCCTTCTGGTGCTTTGGACAAGGAACAAAGGCGATGAACGCCAATGATCTGCGCGACAAAACCGTGGATGAACTCCGCGATGCCCTCGCATCCCTGAAAAAAGAGAGCTTCAACCTGCGTTTTCAGCAGGCGACCGGTCAGCTGGAAAACACTGCAGGCATCAAAGCGGCCCGCCGCAACGCTGCCAAAGTGAAGACCATCCTGAACGAAAAAGCTGCTGCAGCAGCTGAATAAGGAGCGACACGATGCCCAAACGTATTCTCACTGGCACCGTGACCAGCGATGCCAACGCCCAGACCGTGACTGTTTCGGTTGAACGCCGCTTCACGCATCCGGTTCTGAAGAAAACCATCCGTAAGTCCAAGAAATACCGGGCTCACGATGAAAAGAACGCTTTCAAGGTCGGCGACTCTGTACGCATCATCGAATGCGCGCCGAAATCGAAAACGAAACGCTGGGAAGTTCTGGAAGCCTAAGAGTCTCATCTCGAGACTCCTGGCGACTGGGCTGAAAAGCAAAGTCGAAACCCTGGGGGATCACGCCACGCATCGGCGCCCCATAGGTCGGGAGAAACCACATGATCCAGATGCAAACAAATCTGGATGTTGCTGACAACTCCGGCGCCCGCCGAGTTCAGTGCATCAAGGTTCTGGGTGGCTCCAAGCGTAAATACGCATCCGTAGGCGACATCATTGTCGTTTCGGTCAAGGAAGCCATCCCGCGCGGCCGCGTGAAAAAAGGCGACGTCCGTAAGGCCGTTGTCGTGCGCACCGCCAAAGAAGTCCGCCGCGAAGACGGCACTGCAATCCGGTTCGACCGGAACGCAGCCGTTATCCTGAACAACAACAACGAGCCGGTTGGTACCCGTATCTTTGGCCCGGTTGTTCGTGAACTGCGCGCGAAGAATTTCATGAAGATCATCTCGCTTGCTCCGGAGGTGCTGTAATCATGGCTGCTAAACTCCGCAAAGGCGACAAGGTCGTCGTGCTGTCCGGCAAAGACAAAGGCAAAGAAGGCGCTATCGCCTCTGTTGACCCGAAAGCCGGCAAAGCCATCGTCGAGGGCGTGAACATGGCGATCCGCCATACCCGCCAGTCGCAAAACGAACAGGGCGGCCGTCTGCCCAAAGCACTGCCGATCGACCTGTCGAACCTGGCGCTGCTGGACAGCAACGGCAAAGCAACCCGCGTCGGCTTCCGCGAGGAAGACGGCAAGAAGGTGCGCTTCGCCAAGACCACCGGGGAGACTGTCTGATGCTTGACGCTGCAACCTACACCCCGCGTCTGAAGACTCTTTACAAGGACGCCATCCGCGGCGCCCTGAAAGAAGAGTTCGGCTACAAGAACGAGATGATGCTCCCCAAGCTGGAGAAGATCGTTCTGAACATCGGCTGCGGCCGCGCTGCTGTCAAAGACAGCAAGAAAGCCAAATCCGCCCAGGCGGATCTGACTCTCATCGCGGGCCAGAAAGCTCTGACCACCGTGGCAAAGAACTCCATCGCCGGCTTCCGCGTTCGCGAAGGCATGCCGATGGGCGCCAAGGTGACCCTGCGCGGTGACCGGATGTACGAATTCCTCGACCGTCTGATCACCATTGCGATGCCCCGTATCCGCGACTTCCGCGGCGTTTCGGGCACCTCTTTCGACGGCCGCGGCAACTATGCCATGGGCCTGAAAGAGCACATCGTGTTCCCGGAAATCGATTTTGATAAAATCGATGAGCCCTGGGGCATGGACATCGTGATCGCCACCACCGCGAAAACCGACGCGGAAGCAAAGGCGCTGTTGAAAGCTTTCAACATGCCCTTCAACAGCTAAGCGCGGGAAGGATAGAGACCATGGCTAAGAAAAGCATGATCGAACGCGAGAAGAAGCGCGAACGCCTGGTGGCAAAATATGCCGCAAAGCGTGCCGAGCTGAAAGAGATCGCGACTGACGAAAGCCGCCCGATGGAAGAGCGTTTCAAAGCGCGTCTGAAACTGGCGAAACTGCCGCGCAACTCGTCGGCAACCCGTCTTCACAACCGCTGCCAGCTCACCGGCCGTCCGCACGCTTACTACCGTAAGCTGAAGGTCAGCCGTATTGCGCTGCGCGAGCTGGGGTCTGCTGGTCAGATCCCCGGCATGGTGAAATCGAGCTGGTAAGGGAGAGACAGATATGAACGATCCTATCGGCGATATGCTCACCCGTATCCGTAACTCTCAGATGCGCGGCAAATCCACTGTCCTGACCCCGGCTTCCAAGCTGCGGGCCTGGGTGCTGGACGTGCTGGCGGACGAGGGCTACATCCGCGGTTATGAGAAGATGACTGGTGCCAATGGCCACCCGGCCATCGAAATCAGTCTGAAATACTTCGACGGCGAACCTGTCATTCGCGAGCTTAAGCGGGTCTCCAAGCCCGGCCGCCGCGTTTACATGGGCGTCAATGACATCCCGTCGGTCCGTCAGGGCCTGGGCGTGTCGATTGTCTCCACCCCCCAGGGTGTGATGTCGGACGCAAGCGCACGCGCAGCCAACGTTGGCGGCGAAGTGCTCTGCACCGTCTTCTAAGGAGGCCTCGCAGATGTCCCGTATTGGTAAAAAACCGGTCGAACTGCCCAGCGGCGTGTCCGCTGCCGTGTCCGGCCAGACCATCGAAGTGAAAGGCCCGAAAGGCGCCCGCACCTTCACTGCCACCGACGACGTGACCCTGGTGGTCAACGACAACGTGGTCACCATCGAGCCGCGCGGCAAGTCCAAGCGTGCCCGTCAGCAGTGGGGGATGTCCCGCACTCAGGTGGCCAACCTCGTCACCGGCGTGACCCAGGGCTTCAAGAAAGAACTGGAAATCCAGGGTGTGGGTTACCGGGCTCAGATGCAGGGCAACACCCTGAAGCTGAACCTGGGCTACAGCCACGATGTCGACTTCACTGCACCTGATGGCGTCACCATCACCGCACCGAAGCAGACCGAAATCGTTGTGGAAGGTATCGACCAGCAGCAGGTGGGCGAAGTCGCGGCGAAAATCCGCGAATGGCGCCGTCCCGAGCCGTACAAAGGCAAGGGCATCCGCTATAAGGGCGAGTTCATCTTCCGCAAGGAAGGCAAGAAGAAGTAAGGACCAGCAAAATGGCAAACAGCAAACGTACCCTGTTTCTGAAGCGCCGGCTGCGCGTCCGGAACAAGCTTCGCAAAGTGAACGCAGGCCGTCCGCGTCTGTCCGTGCACCGTTCGAACAAGAACATCTCTGTTCAGTTGATCGACGATCTGCGCGGCGTGACCGTGGCCTCCGCTTCGACCCTGGAAAAAGATCTCGGCGTAGTTGGCAAGAACAACGTCGAAGCAGCGACCAAAGTGGGTGCTCTGATCGCCGAACGCGCAAAAGCGGCCGGTGTGAGCGAAGCCTACTTCGACCGCGGCGGCTTCCTGTTCCACGGCAAGGTGAAGGCTCTGGCCGACGCTGCGCGTGAAGGCGGTCTGAAGATCTAAATCCCATGCGGGCGGCCTTCAGGGGCCGCCCCGATGATCCGGGAGGCCGGCCATGCGCCGGACCTCACCAGGATTGGAACAACAGGCGCTCCGTGCTTTGTGCAGTGCGCCTCTCTTAAAAGGAATGCCTGATGGCAGAACGTGATAACCGCCGCGGCAACCGCCGCGACCGTGACGAGACACCGGAATTCGCAGATCGCCTGGTCGCGATCAACCGCGTGTCCAAAACCGTAAAAGGCGGTAAGCGCTTTGGCTTTGCCGCCCTGGTTGTCGTTGGCGACCAGAAGGGCCGCGTCGGCTTTGGCAAGGGCAAGGCGAAAGAAGTGCCCGAGGCGATCCGCAAGGCGACCGAGCAGGCCAAGCGCCAGATGGTCCGTGTGCCGCTGAAAGAGGGCCGCACCCTGCACCACGACATGGCCGGCCGTCACGGCGCAGGCAAAGTTGTGATGCGTACCGCACCGGAAGGTACCGGTATCATCGCAGGTGGCCCGATGCGTGCCGTCTTCGAAATGCTCGGCATCAAGGACGTTGTGTCCAAGTCGATCGGCTCGCAGAACCCCTACAACATGATCCGCGCCACCCTGAACGGCCTGCAGAAAGAGCAGAGCCCGCGTGCGGTGGCTCAGCGCCGCGGCAAAAAGGTCGCTGACATCCTGCCCAAGCGGGACGAAGCACCGGCAGCCGCCGAAGCTGAAGCGTAAGGAGTAGAGAGACATGGCAAAAACCATCGTCGTCAAGCAGATCGGCTCGCCGATCCGCCGCCCCGCCAAACAGCGCGCAACCCTGGTTGGCCTGGGCCTGAACAAGATGCACAAGACCCGTGAGCTGGAGGACACTCCTTCGGTGCGCGGCATGGTCGACTCGATCCCGCATCTGGTTCAGATCATCGAAGAGCGCGGCTAAGCCCTTTTCGATCCCTGACTAATGAAAACGCCTCCGGGAAACCGGGGGCGTTTTTCGTTGGCGCAGAGGTCCGGGCAAGGGCAGGGCGGTCACCGGCCATTCAGCCCCTTGCGCCGCTTGCATAGCGGCTTGCCGGTTCCGTCAGTTGTTGGAATCGCAGCGCCCCCCTATCTCGGGGTCACAGCAAATGACCACACACAGACCACCGGGAATAGGCCCGGCCGCAGAGATAAGGATCGTTTCGATGGCACATGTTATCAGCACCGCATACAGCCCCCAAAGCCTGACCGCACGCATCCGTGCAGCGGTGGCAAGCCTGGCCGATTCCTGGGACAAAGCCCGCGAATACCAGCGCACCTACAACGAGCTTGACGCGTTGAGCGATCACGCGCTTTCCGACATCGGCGTGCGCCGGGACGATATCGCCGATCTGGCGCGCCGGCACGTCTACAACTAAGAATTCCCCCCTTCCCGGACGCTTCTCTCCTCCTCCTCTTCTTTCGTGTCCGGGCCAAAACGCCCCTGCCCTCTCCCGGCAGGGGCGTTTTCTTTTGCGCCCCGCTCAGGATACCTCAGGCGATCGTGCCATGCGGGAACTGCAT
This sequence comes from Leisingera sp. SA215, assembly GCF_055902035.1. Lineage (NCBI taxonomy): Bacteria > Pseudomonadati > Pseudomonadota > Alphaproteobacteria > Rhodobacterales > Roseobacteraceae > Leisingera > Leisingera sp. SA215. Next base: position 39,536 of record NZ_JBVVXU010000002.1, read on the forward strand.
AGCGGCCAGACCAAAACATCCATTGTGGCTGTCCCGCGGCGTCCTTATGTCCCGTTCACTTGAAACGAACAGATCATGCACCGCGCCGGGAGCACGTCCCGGCACCGATGTGAAGGACCAAGAACAATGGCATATTCAACTCTCTCCGCGCCCTCCGCCGGGATCTCCGCCCGTTTCGCAGGCTTTGCCGCCGGGCTGATCCGGACCTGGAAACTGCGCCGCGACTACAAGGCGACCGTGACCGCCCTGCAAGCGATGTCCGCCCGTGACCTGGCCGATATCGGCCTTAGCCGCGGCGCCATCCCCGGCGTTGCCCGCGAGCACGTCTACGGCAGGTAATCTCCCTGGCCGGCCCCGGATCCTCCTCCCTCTCCGAAAGACCGGCCCGAAAACGCCCCCGCCCTCCCGGCGGGGGCGTTTTTGTTTGCCGGGGAGGTGTTGCCCCGGCACCGTACGCCCCGCCCACACGGCTTTAACGCTGCTGTGGCAGGATCGTCCCCGGTCATGATCACCCGCCGGGCCTGACACCCCCGGCACCTGGAACAGGGCTCCGGTCTGGCACCCGGAGCGCGCAAGACGCGTTTTCGCATGGGGGCAGCCCCATCCCATCTCCACCCCGGCGGCGCCGCCCCCCTTTAACGGCCAGCCAGCGACGGAACGGACACAGAGAGACAAGCGGCAGAACACGCAACCGGCAGGGCAGGGGCCTTGGCGGGCGGATTCGCCTGCGCCGCCCGTTTGCCGAGGCCGCGGGGCTTGATCCCTTCCCGCATCCCGTCTATAGGCACCCGGTGGCGTTCTGCGCCACGGAATCACCAATCAAGAAACGCCGCGGTTGGCCCATCACGCTTCGGGGGCCACATCCGGCAAGGAGAAGCGACATGAAACTTCACGAACTCAGCGACAATCCTGGCGCAACCAAAAAACGCATGCGTGTGGCCCGCGGCCCCGGCTCTGGCAAGGGCAAGATGGGCGGCCGTGGTATCAAAGGTCAGAAATCCCGTTCGGGTGTTTCGATCAACGGTTACGAAGGCGGTCAGATGCCCTTGTACCAGCGTCTGCCCAAGCGCGGCTTCAACAAGCCGAACCGCAAGGCATACGCCGTTGTGAACCTGGGTCTGATCCAGAAATTCATCGACGCAGGCAAGCTGGACGCCGCCTCGATCACCGAAGATTCGCTGATCGCATCGGGCCTGGTGCGCCGCAAGCTGGACGGTGTCCGCATCCTCGCGAAGGGCGAAATCACCGCCAAGGCCACCATCACCGTGACCGGTGCATCGGCTGCTGCCGTTGACGCCGTTGCAAAAGCTGGCGGCGCTCTGACTGTGGCAACTGCAGCCGCCGCAGAGTAACGGCTTGTGAGCGGCGCCAATGCCGCTTACATAGTCTTCGAGTTTTCCTAGAACGCCGCCCGAGCCGGAAAACGGTTCCGGGCGGCGTTTCGCTAAAGAAGAGACCTTTTCATGGTATCAGCAGCAGAACAAATGGCGGCGAACACCAGCTGGGCTGCCCTGGGCAAGGCCACGGATCTGCGCAACCGGATCCTGTTCACCATCGGCCTATTGATTGTCTACCGCCTGGGCACGTTCATTCCGGTTCCGGGAATCGATGCGGCAGCCCTGCGCCAGTTCATGGAGCAGGCGGGCCAGGGCATCGGCGGCATGGTGTCGATGTTCACCGGCGGCGCGCTCGGCCGGATGGGCATTTTCGCCCTTGGCATCATGCCCTATATTTCCGCCTCCATTATCGTTCAGCTTCTGACCTCGATGGTGCCCGCGCTTGAGCAGCTCAAGAAAGAGGGCGAGCAGGGCCGCAAGAAGATCAACCAGTACACCCGCTACGGCACCGTGGCGCTGGCGACCGCGCAGGCCTACGGCCTCGCCGTGTCGCTGGAGCAGGGCGACCTGGCGACCGATCCGGGCATGTATTTCCGCATGGCCTGCATGATCACGCTTGTGGGCGGCACCATGTTCCTGATGTGGCTGGGCGAGCAGATCACCCAGCGCGGCATCGGCAACGGCATTTCGCTGATCATCTTTGTCGGCATCATCGCCGAAGTTCCCGCGGCAATCGCCCAGTTCTTCGCCTCCGGCCGCTCCGGCGCGATCAGCCCCGCGGTGATCATCGGTGTGATCCTGATGGTGATCGCGGTGATCATGTTCGTGGTGTTCATGGAACGCGCCCTGCGCAAGATCCACATCCAGTACCCGCGCCGCCAGGTCGGCATGAAGGTCTATGACGGCGGCTCGTCGCATCTGCCGGTCAAGGTCAACCCGGCGGGCGTGATCCCGGCGATCTTCGCCTCCTCGCTGCTGCTGCTGCCGACCACCATTTCGGCGTTCTCTTCGGGCGCTGCGACCGGTCCGGTGATGTCCTGGCTCTTGGCGAACTTCGGTCCCGGCCAGCCGCTGTATCTGCTGTTCTTCGTCGCGATGATCGTGTTCTTTGCCTATTTCTACACCTTCAACGTCTCCTTCAAACCGGACGACGTGGCGAACAACCTGAAGAACCAGAACGGCTTTGTCCCTGGCATTCGTCCCGGCAAAAAGACCGCGGAATACATCGAATATGTTGTCAACCGCATCCTGGTTCTGGGCTCCGGTTATCTGGCGCTGGTCTGCCTGCTGCCTGAGGTGCTCCGCGGCCAATTCGCCATCCCGGTCTATTTCGGCGGCACGTCTGTTCTGATTGTGGTATCCGTTACCATGGACACCATTCAGCAGGTGCAAAGCCACCTCCTCGCGCATCAGTATGAGGGGCTTATCGAGAAAAGCCAGCTGCGCGGGCGCAACAAGAAACGGACAAAACGGGGACCCTCTCGCCGATGACCAACATTATTCTTCTTGGCCCGCCGGGGGCGGGTAAAGGTACGCAGGCGCGCTACCTGGTTGAAACCCGCGGCATGGTGCAGCTCAGCACCGGCGACATGCTGCGCGATGCCCAGACCTCCGGAACCGAAATGGGCAAGAAGGTCGCTGCCATCATGGCCGAGGGCAAGCTGGTCACCGACCAGATCGTCATTGGCCTGATCCGCGAGAAGCTGCGCGAGGGCGCCGAGGGCGGGTTTATCTTTGACGGGTTCCCGCGCACCCTGGCGCAGGCGGATGCGCTTAGCAAACTGCTGGAAGAGATGGATCTCAAGCTGGATGCAGTGATCGAGATGCAGGTCGATGACGCGGCGCTGGTCGCCCGCATCACCGGCCGCTCGACCTGCGGCGGCTGCGGCGAGGTTTATCATGACCAGACCAAGCCCTGGCCTGCCGACGGCAAATGCGCCAACTGCGGCAGCGACGATGTGCAGCGCCGGGCGGACGACAATGAGGACAGCCTCAAGACCCGTCTGATGGAGTATTACAAGAAGACCTCGCCGCTGATCGGCTACTACTACGCCAAGGGCAACCTGCAGCGTATCGACGGCCTCGCCTCGATTGAGGAAGTCCGCAAGAACATGGCCTGGATCATGGGCGAATAATGCCTGCCGCAGGCTGCGGGGCGGCAGCGCGTCCCTGTGCCGGAATACCCAATCCCTGCCAGACCGGCGGGGCTTCTCCTTTAGGGCTTGACGGCCCATTTCCCAGCCCCTAGTTACCGGCATCCCTTCTGGGGACGATTCCCGGCGGGCAGATTCGTTTGCCTGCTTAACTACCTCGAAATGCTGGACCCTCTGGCCACACTGCCACGGTCAAGTGTTGTGAAAAAAGGTTCCGGCGTTACGGAACCGCAACCAAAAGGAAAGTGACACGTGGCACGTATTGCCGGCGTTAACATCCCGACTGCAAAGCGGGTTCCCATCGCCCTCACCTATATCACCGGTATCGGTAACACTTCGGCCAAAGCGATCTGCGAAGCCGTTGGCATCGATCCGACCCGCCGTGTGAACGAACTCAGCGACGCCGAAGTTCTGGCCGTGCGCGAGCACATCGACGCCAACTTCACCGTTGAAGGCGACCTGCGCCGCGAAGTTCAGATGAACATCAAGCGCCTGATGGATCTCGGTTGCTACCGCGGCCTGCGTCACCGCCGTAACCTGCCCGTTCGCGGTCAGCGTACCCACACCAACGCTCGCACCCGCAAAGGCCCCGCAAAGGCCATTGCCGGCAAGAAGAAGTAAGGGAGGGTTCGATCAATGGCACGTGATAAGACACGCGTTAAGCGTAAAGAACGCAAGAACATCGCAACCGGCGTTGCGCATGTGAACTCGTCGTTCAACAACACCAAAATCCTGATCTCCGACGTGCAGGGCAACGCGATCGCTTGGTCGTCCGCCGGCACCATGGGTTTCAAGGGTTCGCGGAAATCCACCCCCTATGCCGCACAGATGGCTGCAGAAGATGCAGGCAAGAAGGCACAGGACCACGGTGTGAAGACGCTGGAAGTCGAAGTTCAGGGCCCCGGTTCGGGCCGTGAATCGGCACTGCGCGCACTGGCTGCCGTCGGTTTCAACATCACTTCGATCCGTGATGTGACCCCGATCGCGCACAACGGCTGCCGCCCGCCGAAGCGCCGCCGCGTCTGATTTTGAATTTTTGCTGGGGCCCCGCTTGATTCGCAGGGCCCCAGTGCGTCATTTAAACCTCGGGCGTCCTTGGCCTTTCGGACATGGGGCAAGGACAGGAATGGAGGGAACGCATGATCCATAAGAACTGGGCAGAGCTGATCAAGCCGGCACAGCTGGAAGTGAAGCCGGGCAATGATCCCGCACGCCAGGCAACTGTTGTTGCAGAACCGCTGGAACGCGGTTTCGGCCTGACCCTGGGCAACGCGCTGCGCCGCGTGCTGATGAGCTCGCTGCAGGGTGCTGCCATCACCAGCGTGCAGATCGACAACGTGCTGCACGAGTTTTCGTCTGTTGCCGGTGTGCGTGAAGACGTCACCGACATCATCCTGAACCTCAAGGGCGTGTCCCTGCGCATGGAAGTCGAAGGCCCCAAGCGGCTTTCGGTCAATGCCAAGGGTCCGGCTGTCGTCACCGCCGGCGACATCGCCGAAACCGCCGGCATCGAGGTTCTGAACCGCGATCACGTCATCTGCCACCTGGACGACGGCGCCGACCTGTTCATGGAACTGACCGTGAACACCGGCAAAGGCTATGTCTCGGCAGACAAGAACAAGCCGGAAGACGCTCCGATCGGGCTGATTCCGATCGACGCGATCTATTCGCCGGTCAAGAAGGTCTCCTATGACGTTCAGCCGACCCGTGAGGGCCAGGTGCTGGACTATGACAAGCTGACCATGAAGGTGGAAACCGATGGCTCCATCAGCCCTGACGATGCCGTGGCTTATGCCGCGCGCATCCTGCAGGACCAGCTGTCGATCTTCGTCAACTTCGACGAGCCGGAATCGGCTGGCCGCCAGGACGAGGACGACGGTCTCGAGTTCAACCCGCTTCTGCTGAAGAAGGTGGACGAGCTGGAACTGTCGGTGCGCTCGGCGAACTGCCTGAAGAACGACAACATCGTCTATATCGGCGACCTGATCCAGAAGACCGAAGCGGAGATGCTGCGCACCCCCAACTTCGGCCGCAAGTCGCTGAACGAGATCAAAGAGGTTCTGTCGGGCATGGGCCTGCACCTTGGCATGGATGTCGAGGACTGGCCGCCGGACAACATCGAAGATCTGGCGAAGAAGTTCGAAGACAGCTTCTAAGACTTCAGAGGGGGGCTCCGGCCCTCCTCTTCAATGCCCGGGCCTGCCGGGGAATAAGAGTGAGAAAGGCTCCAGTGGAGCGTTTCGAGCTTGAATGGGCATCCGCCCCAAGGTGAGTGGCTGACACGCATCAGCTGCCTGACAAAGCAAAAACGCAGATCAAAGGACTATCAATATGCGTCACGCACGTGGTTACCGCCGCCTGAACCGTACTCATGAGCACCGCAAAGCGCTGTTCTCCAACATGTGCGGCTCGCTGATCGAGCACGAGCAGATCAAGACGACCCTGCCGAAAGCAAAAGAACTGCGCCCGATCATCGAAAAGATGATCACCCTGGCAAAGCGCGGCGACCTGCACGCCCGCCGTCAGGCAGCTTCCAAGCTGAAACAGGACAAGGACGTCGCGAAACTGTTCGAGGTTCTGGGCCCGCGTTACAAGGACCGTCAGGGCGGCTATGTCCGTATCCTGAAGGCCGGCTTCCGTTACGGCGACATGGCTCCGATGGCGATCATCGAGTTTGTCGACCGCGACACCGCCGCCAAGGGTGCCGCCGACAAGGCCCGCCTGGAAGCAGCAGAAGCCGCAGCTGAAGCTGAAGAATAAGACGCGCTGAACCCCAGGGTTCACCTGTCTGGCCCCCGCTCCGCCCGGAGCGGGGGTTTTTCGTTTTCCGGCGTCACCCCAAGGGTGTTTAAAATTCACATTCTGCGCGAAAGGGAATCGTAATTTTCTTCTGATTTTACTGCGGCATTCAAGGCAGCTCCGGGGCGAATGCAATGGCAGTAAAAAAGACACCCGCGGCCAGGCGGTTCTCACTGGCAAATCTCAGCACCAAGGTAAAAATCGTTTCGGTGGCGGTATTTCCGCTGCTGCTGGTGCTCGGGGTCGGCGTGCTGGCGGTGGTCAACCTGGGCCGTATGGCGCAGACCGCGCAGGCTGTTGACCACACTCAGAAGATTTTGACCGAAGCGCAGGCGCTGGCGCAGGCCGCCTCTGGAATGGAGGCCGGGCTGCGGGGGTATTTGCTGGCCGGGCAGGAGGCCTATCTGGTGCCGTTTGAGGACGGCCGCGCCAAAGTTGCCGGCTCCCTGGACAGTTTGCGCAGCCTGGCAGCGGGCGATGCGGATTTGCTGGCCGACCTCGATACGGCCGAACAGACATTGGCCGGCTGGCAGGAGAATGTCGCAGCAGGCGCCATTGCCTTGCGCCGCGATATCGGCGACGCCCTGACCATGAACGACATGGCGGCAGAGGTGAAAAAATCCAAGGGCCGGGTCTATTTCGAGGACTTCCGCGCCGAGATTGCCAAGGTGATCGAGGAAGAGGAAGTCGAGCTGAACAACCGGCGCAACACCTTTTCTTCACTGGTGAATGCCGGGATTGCCGATCCGGATTACCTGAACACCTCGCTGCAGGCGGTGGAGCAGACCCATAAGGTCATCAGCAGCGCCAAGGATCTGCTGGCGGCGGCGGTCGATATGGAAACCGGGATGCGCGGCTTCCTTCTGGCGGGCGACCGGGAATTTCTCGAACCCTATATGGAGGGCACCGGGCGCTTCAATGAGGTGCTGGCGGACCTTCGCCTGGCGCTGGTTGACAATCTGATGCAGGCGAACCGCCTGAATAACGTGGCCAGGATCGTTGACGAATGGCGCAGCAGCGTGGTCGTTCCGATGCTGCAGCTGCGCCGGGTGATCGGCAGCGCGGCCACTATGGATGACATGGCCGATCTTGTCGCCCAGGGCCAGGGCAAGGCTTATTTCGACAGCTTCCGTGCCACCATGGCCTCGATCGAGGCCAAAGGCGCCGAGACCATGGCCGCGCGCCGCGCCGTCAATGAGGCGCTTGCCGCCCAGACCCGGATCATGATCCCGGGCGCGATTGCTGCGGCGATCCTGATCGGCGCGGTGATGGCGCTGATCACCGGTTCCGGCATCGCCTCGGGCCTGCGGCGCATCGTGGTGTCGATGCGCGGGTTGGCCGAGGGCAACAATGCCGTCGAGATCAAGGGCCAGAATCGCGGCGACGAGGTCGGCGACATGGCCCGCGCACTGGATAAATTCCGCGAGGAGCTGGTTCGGATGCAGGCGGCCGAACAGCAGAAAGCGGAAAGCAAGGACGCCGAGCTGGGCAATGTGGTGCAGCAGCTGAGCCAGCGTCTGGCGCGCCTGGCGCAGGGCGATCTGACAATCCGCATCGCCGAGGAATTCCCCGAGGAATACGAACAGCTGCGCGCCGATTTCAACGGCTCCATCGACAATCTCAACGCCACCGTGCAGCAGGTGGTCGATGCCGCCTCCAGCATCCGCAGCGGCGCGGCCGAGATCAGCCAGGCCTCCGACGATCTGTCCCACCGCACCGAAAGCCAGGCCGCCACGCTGGAGGAAACCGCTGCCGCCATTGATGAGCTGACAGCCTCGGTGAAATCCGCAGCCGAAGGCGCCCGCAACGTCGAGGCAACCGTGCGCGGCGCCCGCCAGGAGGCCGAAAACAGCGGCGAGGTGGTGCAAAGCGCCGTCGCCGCGATGAGCGGCATCGAGGAAAGCTCGAACAAGATTTCCCAGATCATCTCGGTGATCGACGACATCGCCTTTCAGACCAACCTTCTGGCGCTGAACGCCGGGGTGGAGGCCGCCCGCGCAGGCGAGGCCGGCCGCGGCTTTGCGGTGGTCGCATCCGAGGTGCGGGCGCTGGCGCAACGCTCCTCGGATGCGGCGATGGAGATCAAGACCCTGATCAGCGACAGCTCGCGCCAGGTCGGCGAGGGCGTGGATCTGGTCGGCCGCGCCGGCGGCGCGCTGCAATCGATCGTCGGCCAGGTCAGCCGCATCTCGGAACTGGTGTCTGAGATCGCCGAAGGCGCCGAGCAGCAATCCACCGGCCTGCTGGAAATCAACACCGGCGTGACCCAGCTGGACCAGGTGACCCAGCAGAACGCGGCCATGGTCGAGGAAGCCACAGCGGCGGGCCACATGCTGAACGCCGATGCGGGCAAGCTGTCGGATCTGGTTGCCCGGTTCCAGGTGGCTGGCGGCGGCAGCGCCGGCCTTGCAGCCCCCTCCGCCCCGGCGATGGCGGCCATGGCGCCCTCAGCCCATGGCAGCGAGGACTGGGACCTTGAGGCCAGCCCGGCCCCGGCCGCTGCGGCAGGCGGCAATGCGGCCCGCGATCTTTGGCAGGATTTCTGAACCGCTTCACAAACCCCGCACAGGCTCTCCCCGGCGGAGGGCCTGCTGCCATTTTCCGGAGATGTTCTCCGGGCCCACTTTCGGGGTGACAGCTGCCCGAATCTCCGCTAGCGTCCGGTCCATGACCCGTAGCTATGCCGCATTCTGGTATTTCTTTTATCCGCGCCACATGGCGGACGGAGGGGTCAGCGCGTTCTGAATACAGACAGGAAACGCACCAGGATACCACCAACCGCCCGCAGCTGCCGGCGGTTTTTTTGTATCCGCCGCTGCGCCAAGGGCCGCCGCCAAGGAAGCAGACCCATGACACCCCAGACCGAAAACCTCCGCATCACCGGCATGCAGGAACTGATCTCGCCCGAAGACCTTGCCTCGCAGCTGCCCTCATCGGCGGCGGCCACCGGCACCGTGCTGGCCGGCCGCACCGCCATTCAGGACGTGCTGCACGGCCGTGACGACCGCGTGATCGCCGTCGTCGGCCCCTGTTCGATCCACGACCCCAAGGCGGCAATGGACTACGCCGAACGGCTGGCGCCGCTGCGCGCGCGTCTTGCCGGGCAGCTGGAGATCGTGATGCGGGTCTACTTCGAGAAACCCCGCACCATCAGCGGCTGGAAAGGGCTGATCAACGACCCGGGCCTCGACGGCTCCTTCCGCATCAACGAGGGCCTGGGTCTGGCCCGCCGCCTGTGCCTGGACATCAACAGCCTGGGCCTGCCGGTCGGGACAGAGTTCCTGGATACGGCGGTGCCGCAGTACATCTCCGACCTGGTGGCCTGGGCCGCGATCGGCGCCCGCACCACCGAAAGCCAGATCCACCGCGAAATGGCCTCCGGCCTCAGCTGCCCGGTCGGCTTCAAGAACGGCACCCGCGGCAATGTGCAGATCGCGGCGGACGCGGTGCGCTCGGCCGCCCATCCGCATCATTTCATGGCGCTGGCCAAATCGGGCCGGGCGGCGATTGCGGCCACCAGCGGCAACCCGGACTGCCACCTGATCCTGCGCGGCGGCGGCGGCACCAATTATGACGCGGCCTCGGTCGATGCCGCCTGCAAGCTGGCGGAAAAGGACGGTATCCGCGGCCATGTGATGATCGACGCCAGCCACGCCAACAGCGGCAAGGACCCGATGCGGCAGCCTGCGGTGCTGCGCGATGTGGCGGCGCAGATTGCGGGCGGCGACAGCCGCATCACCGGGGTGATGATCGAAAGCCATCTGGTGGCAGGCCGCCAGGACCTGGGCAAGGGGGAGCTGACCTACGGCCAGTCGGTCACCGACGGCTGCCTGGGCTGGGAAGACACCGTCGCAGAGCTGGAGGCCCTGGCCGAAGCGGTCGCTGCCCGGCGCGCTGTTGCGGCGCAGAGGGAACTGGCGCAGGCCTGAGGCCTGCCGAGACCTGCCAAAAGGGGACGCGCCTAGCGGCGCGTGCCTCCGGCGGGGAGTATTTCGGGCAAGATGAGGGACCGGGGCTTTGTCCGGCCGCCTGCTTCTTCTGGCTCCAAATATCCCGGGGTGAATTGGCCGTCAGGCCAAGAGGGGCAGCGCCCCTCTTCCCTTTAGCCCTGCAAGGCAGCGCTCCATTGCCGTCCTTGACCGCTCCCGTCTTGCAATCCCGGCGTTCTCTCCGCATATCCTTCGCACAGCAACTGTTGGAGCCCGCATGATCCGCCCAGCCTTGACCGCCCTTGCCATTGTTCTTGCCCTGCCGGCCGCGGCCGAAACCCGGGTGCCGCAGACCCAGGCCGAGATCAGCCTGGGCTTTGCGCCGCTGGTCAAAGAGGCCGCGCCGGCGGTGGTCAACATCTACGCCAAGGTGGTGCGCCAGGTGCAGCAGCGCCGCCGTTCGCCGTTCATGAACGATCCGTTTTTCGACGACCTGTTCCGCGGCTTTTCCACGCCGCAGCCGCGGGTGGAAAACTCGCTTGGCTCGGGGGTGATCCTGTCGGGCGACGGCATCGTGGTGTCCAATTACCACGTCGTCGGCAGCGCCACCGAAATCCGCGTGGTGACCTCTGACCGGCGCGAATACAATGCGCGGGTGATCCTGGGCGACAAGGCCAGCGACCTGGCGATCCTGCAGCTGGAAGACGCCGAGGGCCTGCCGCATCTGGAGCTGCGCAACAGCGACGAGGTCGAGGTCGGCGAGCTGGCGCTGGCGATCGGCAACCCGTTCGGGGTCGGCCAGACCGTCAGCAGCGGCATCATTTCCGGCCTGGCGCGCACCGGCATGGGGGCGGGCGACGGCTTTGGCTATTACATCCAGACCGACGCGCCGATCAATCCGGGCAACTCGGGCGGTGCGCTGATCGACGTGAACGGCGGCCTGATCGGCATCAACACCCGGATCCTGTCCCGCTCCGGCGGCTCCAACGGCATCGGCTTTGCGATCCCCGCCAATCTGGTGCGGGAGTTCGTCAATCAGGCCCGCGAGGGCAGCGAAGAGTTCCAGCGCCCCTGGGCCGGCATGGCCGGGCAGCCGGTGGATGCGGACCTGGCGGCCTCCTTGGCGATGGAGCTGCCGGAGGGCATGGTGATCTCCGACCTGCATCGTGAAAGCCCCTTTGCCAAGGCGGGATTCCGGGTCGGCGACGTGATCACCCATGTCGACGGCGAGGTGGTGAACTCGCCCTCCGAGATGGTGTTCCGCATGTCGGTCTCCGGTCTCGGCGGCTCCGCTGAAATCACCCGCCTGCGCGGGGCAGAGCGCGAAGTGGTCGCGGTGCCGATGATCACCGCGCCGGACCAGCCGCCCGCCAACCCGGTGCAGCTGGATGAAAACACCGCGCTGCCGGGGCTGACCGTGGCCCGGATCAACCCGCAAGTGATCAGCCGGCTCGGGCTGCCATTGTCGGCCGAGGGGGTGGTGGTCACCGATCCCGGCCCCTATGCCGGGCGGGGCGGGGTTCAGGCCGGCGACCAGCTGCTGGCAGTCAACGGCCAGGCAGTGGCCAGCACCGGTGATGTTTATGCCATTCTGGCCGGCAGCACCCGCTGGGTCCAGATGGATCTGCAGCGCCGCGGCCGCCACGTCTCCTTGCGGTTCCGGCTCTGATGGCGGATCTGTTCGGCAGCCCCGCATCCGCGGACGGCGATCCGCAGCAGCCCAGTGTGAACCGGCCGCTGGCCGACCGGCTGCGGCCGCAGTCGCTGGCGGAGGTGATCGGCCAGCAACAGGTGCTGGGGCCGGAGGCGCCGCTGGGGGTGATGCTGGCCTCCGGCTCACTTTCCTCGTTGATCTTCTGGGGGCCGCCGGGGGTGGGCAAGACCACCATCGCGCGGCTGCTGGCGCAGGAGACCGACCTGCATTTTGTGCAGATCTCGGCGATCTTCACCGGGGTGCCGGAACTGCGCAAGGTGTTCGAGGCCGCAAAGATCCGCCGCCAGAACGGCCAGGGGACGCTGCTGTTCGTCGACGAGATCCACCGTTTCAACAAGGCCCAGCAGGACGGCTTCCTGCCGCATATGGAGGATGGCACCATCCTCTTGGTCGGGGCGACGACCGAGAATCCCTCGTTCGAGCTGAATGCCGCGGTGCTGTCGCGCAGCCAGGTGCTGGTGCTGGAGCGGTTGTCGCTGGCCGATCTGGAGCGCCTCACGCAGCGTGCTGAGAAGGAACTGGGCCGCGCGCTGCCGCTGAGTGGCGATGCCCGCGATGCGCTGCACGAGATGGCGGATGGCGACGGCCGGGCGCTGCTCAATCTGATCGAACAGGTTGCGGCCTGGAAAGTGGCGGCGCCCTTGGGGCGCGAGGCGCTGGCCAGCCGGCTGATGCGGCGCGCCGCCAAGTTCGACAAATCCGGGGATGAGCATTACAACCTGATCTCGGCGCTGCACAAGTCGATCCGCGGCTCCGACCCGGATGCGGCACTTTACTGGCTGGCACGGATGCTGGAGGGCGGCGAAGACCCGCGGTTTCTGGCGCGGCGGCTGACGATGATGTCGACCGAAGACATCGGCATGGCCGACCCGCAGGCCAATACCGTCTGCCTCAATGCCTGGCAGACCTATGAGCGCCTCGGCAGCCCGGAGGGCGAGCTGGCGCTGGCCAATGCCGCAGTTTATCTGGCGCTGGCGCCGAAATCCAACGCGGTCTATGTGGGCATCAAGGCGGCGCGGCGGCTGGCCAAGACCACCGGCAGCGCGCCGCCGCCCAAGCATATCCTGAATGCGCCGACCAAGCTGATGTCCGAGCAGGGCTACGGCGACGGCTATGCCTATGACCACGACGCCGAAGACGGGTTTTCCGGCCAGAACTACTTTCCCGACGGGGTCAAGCGCCCGGTGCTGTATCAGCCGGTGGAGCGCGGGTTCGAGCGCGAGCTGAAGCGGCGCACGGATTATTTCGCCAATCTGCGGCTGAAGCGGAACAAGTGAAGCGGCTTTCCCTGGGAAAGCCGCGGCCTTGGGCGGGGGGGAGTGACGTCCCGGAAACCGTCCGGGGGACGGGTTCAGTCACGAACGGGCGGAGCCCTGGGGAAAGATGAAAGGGCGGGCGGCCCTGCGCGCAGTGCAATGCGGGCAAAACTTGACATCCTTGCCTGTGCCGGCGACAGGACGGGGATGATGTCTTCGGTTTCCATGGTGGCCCTTGGCGGTGCAATCGGGGCGGTGTGCCGCTATCTGGCCGGGCTGGGAGTGATCCGGCTTTTCGGCCATCACGATTTCCCGGTGGCGGTGATAACGGTGAATGTGATCGGCTCCTTCCTGATGGGGGTGTTTGTGGTGGCGGCGGCGATGCGCGGTCTGACCCACCTGAGCCCCTTGGTGATGACCGGGCTTTTGGGCGGGTTCACCACCTTTTCGGCGTTCTCGCTGGAGACCGCCAACCTGATCGAGCGCGGCGCCTTCGGGCAGGCGGCGCTGTATGTTGTTCTGTCCGTCGGATTGTCCGTGGGCGGTTTGTTTCTGGGCCTGATGGCCGCAAGAGGAGTGTTCGCATGAGCGGCGTTCAGATGATTACCGTCAGCGAAGACGATGGCGGCCAGCGCATCGACCGCTGGCTGCGGCGGCTGTTTCCGCATGTGAACCAGGGGCGGATCGAAAAGATGTGCCGCAAGGGCGAGCTGCGGCTGGACGGCGGCCGGGTGAAGGCCAATACCCGCGTCGAAACAGGCCAGGTGGTGCGGGTGCCGCCGCTGGCGGACAGCGACCTGAAACCTGCCGCCCCGCGGGAGATGCGGATCTCGGAGGCGGATGCCAGGATGATCCAGGCGTGTGTGATCTACCGCGACGACGATGTCATCGTGCTGAACAAGCCCGCCGGGCTGGCGGTGCAGGGCGGCTCCGGCACCACCAAACATGTGGATGGTCTGGCCGAGGCGCTGAAGTTCGGGCTGGAGGACAAGCCCAAGCTGGTGCATCGGATCGACAAGGATACCTCCGGTGTGCTGGTGCTGGCGCGCAACCGCAAGGCGGCGCAGGGGCTGACAGCCGCTTTCCGCCACAAGAACACCCGCAAGATCTACTGGGCGTTGGTGGCCGGCGTGCCGACGCCCTATCTTGGCGAGATCAAGAACGGGCTGGTGAAGGCACCGGGCCACGGCAAGAGCGGTGAAGGCGAGAAGATGATCAACGTGCATCCGCAGGACATCGATGACACGCCGGGCGCCAAGCGGGCGCATACGCTTTATGCCACGCTGTACCGGGTGGCCTCCCGCGCCGCCTGGGTGGCGATGGAGCCGGTCACCGGCCGCACCCACCAGCTGCGGGCGCATATGTCGGGCATGGGCCATCCGATTGCCGGCGATGGCAAATACGGCGGTTCCGGCCAGGAGAACCTGGGCGACGGCTGGGGCGCGCAGTTTGGCGGGGTGATCTCGAAGAAGCTGCATCTGCACGCCCGCCGGATGGTGTTTGAACACCCGGTGACCCACAGGAATGTCTCGGTTGTGGCGCCTTTGCCGGACCATATGAAAGAGAGCTGGGACACCTTCGGCTGGACCGAGGATCTGGCGGCGGATGACCCGTTTGAGGACCTGAAGTGAGTTCACCGCTGCGGCTGATCCTGTTTGACGTGGATGGCACCCTGGCCGACAGCCAGGGCGCGATCACCGGCGCCATGGCGGACGCCTTTGACGGTGCCGCCCTGCCGGTGCCGCCGCGCGAGGCGATCCTGTCGATTGTCGGCCTGTCGCTGCCGCTGGCGATGAAAGAGCTGGCGCCGGATCAGGATGCCGCCACGGTTGACGCGCTGGTGGACGGATACAAATCCTCCTACAGGCTGGCCCGCGAGGCTGCAGGGGCGGGGCATTCGCCGCTTTATCCCGGTGCCCTTGAGGCTTTGGCGGAACTGAATGCGGTGCCGGAATACCTGCTGGGGGTGGCCACCGGCAAATCGCAGCGCGGCGTCGAGGCGCTGATTGCGGCGCATGGGCTGGAGTGTTTCGTGACCCGGCAGGTGGCCGATCACCATCCGTCAAAGCCGCATCCTTCGATGGTGCTGGCGGCGATGGCGGAAACCGGGGTGGAGCGCGGCAGCACCGTGATGATCGGCGACACGCGGTTTGACATTGAGATGGGCAAGGCAGCCGGGGTCACCACCATAGCGGTGCCCTGGGGATACCACCCGGCAGAGACATTGGGCGCCGATTACCTGATCCGCGATTTCGCGGAGCTGCGCCCGCTGCTGGCAGAGATTTGGAAGGCATAAGAGATGAGCGGCTGGGCACAGAAGCGGTTCTGGAAAGAGGTTTCGGTTGTGCAGACCGAAGACGGGTTTGCGGTGGAGCTGGACGGGCGCCGGGTGAAAACGCCGGCCAAGGCGCCGCTGGCGGTGCCGACCCGGGCCATGGGCGACGCCATCGCTGCAGAATGGGATGCGCAGACCGAATCAGTTGATCCCGGAACCATGCCCTGCACCCGTTCTGCCAACGCTGCGATTGACAAGGTGACACATCAGCACAGCGAAGTGGCCGCCATGCTGGCCGAATACGGCGATTCCGACCTGTTGTGCTACCGCGCCGACGCGCCGGTTGAGCTGACGTTGCGTCAAGCGCAGGAATGGGACCCGGCGCTGGACTGGGCGGCGGAGGCGCTGGGCGTGCGGCTGCAGCCGCGCACCGGTATTCTGCATCAGCCGCAGCAGGCCGCGGCGCTGGCCGCGCTGGCGGAACAGGTGCATGCGTTGACAGCGTTCCAGCTGGCGGCTTTCCATGATTTGGTAGGGATTTCCGGCTCTTTGATCCTGGGCTTTGCCACCGCGCAGGGCTGGCGCAGCGCCGATGAGCTGTGGCTGCTGTCGCGCCTGGACGAGCGCTGGCAGGAAGAGCAGTGGGGAGCCGACGAGGATGCCCAGGCTGCGGCGGAAGTGAAGCGGCAGGAATTCCTGCACGCCAAGCGGTTCTACGATTTCTCCTGAAAGAACCGAAAATTACCGAATTGACCCGTGTGACGTAAATAAATTTACTCACGGGCAATTCTGTGCGGATGCCGCAAATCGAAATTCCTGATCCCACCCTTGACGTTTGTTGATGAATGCGCCCACACTTAAGCGCGAAAAAGGGCTAAACCCTTCTTCAGTCTCAATTCCGGCGGGGGATCGCTGGTCAATAAGAACCGCTGAATGGCGGACTATGCCGCTGAATGGCGGGCTATCAGGAAGAGGTAAATATGAAAAAATCCGTAATTTTGGGCGCAATGGCTTTTGCCGGTCTTGCGGCGGGTGCAGCATCCGCCGGAACACTCGACGATGTGAAGGCGCGCGGCAAGCTGAACTGCGGCGTTACCGTCGGCCTGGTCGGCTTTGCGGCTCCGAATGCGAACGGGGAATGGGAAGGGTTCGACGTTGCCGTGTGCCGGGCTGTGGCTGCAGCCGTTCTGGGCGACTCGAAAGCCGTTGAATTCGTGCCGACCACCGGCAAAACCCGCTTCACCGCGCTGGCCTCCGGCGAGATCGACATGCTGGCCCGCAACACCACCTGGACCTTCAGCCGCGATGTCGACCTGAAGTTCGAATTCGTCGGCGTCAACTATTATGACGGCCAGGGCTTCATGGTCCCGAAAGAGCTGGGCGTGTCCTCGGCCAAGGAGTTGGACGGCGCCACAGTCTGTATCCAGACCGGCACCACAACCGAGCTGAACCTGGCGGACTTCTTCCGGTCCAACAACATCTCCTACGAGCCGGTTCCGATCGAAACCAATGCCGAAGCGCAGCAGCAGTACCTGGCCGGTGCCTGCGACGTTTACACCACCGACGCCTCCGGCCTGGCGGCGACCCGTGCCACCTTTGATGATCCGGGCGCGCATGTGCTGCTGCCGGAAATCATCTCCAAAGAGCCGCTGGGCCCGCTGGTCCGCCACGGCGACAACGAATGGGGCGATGTGGTCCGCTGGACCCTGAACGCGCTGATCGCGGCTGAAGAGCTGGGCATCACCTCGGCCAATCTGAGCGAAATGTCCGCCGGCACCGAGAACCCGGAAATCAACCGTCTGCTGGGCAGCGAAGGCACCCTGGGCGAGATGCTCGGCCTGGACGCCGCCTGGGCCCAGAATGCGGTCGCTTCGCAGGGTAACTACGGTGAGATCTTTGCCAAGAACATCGGCGAGGACACTCCGGTCGGCCTGGCCCGCGGCCTGAACGCACAGTGGACCGAAGGCGGCCTGCTGTACGCACCGCCGTTCCGCTAACCACACCACCGGGAGGGGCGCAGGACATTCCTGCGCCCTTTTCCTATCAAATAACAACCTCCGGACCGCTGCGGAGCGGGGACAACCCCGCCGGGACAGACCACCGGAGACAGGGGATCACAATATATGTCAACGTTAACTGACCCTCCAAAGGAGCAGTTCCGGCTGTCGATGCTTCTTTACGACACCCGCTACCGGTCGGCGACCATCCAGGTCATCGCGATGTTCGGGTTCATGCTGCTGGCCGCCTGGCTGATCAACAACACGCTGAGCAACCTGGCCGCGCAGGACAAGGCCATCGACTTTGGGTTCTTCACCGAGTCGGCCGGCTATGACATCAACCAGCGCCTGCTGGAGTACACCTCGCGCGACAGCCATCTGCGGGCCGCGCTGATGGGGCTTCTGAACACGCTGGTGGTTGCCGTCCTCGGCTGCATCACCGCCACCATTCTGGGTGTGATCATCGGTGTTCTGCGGCTGTCCTCGAACTGGCTGGTGGCGCGTCTTATGACGATCTACGTCGAGCTGTTCCGCAACGTGCCGGTGCTGCTGTGGATCGTCTTTGTGATGGCGATCCTGATCGAAACCCTGCCGGCGCCACGGGCGTTCCGGGGCGAAAATCCCGAAGCCACGATGAGCCTGGCTGACAGCGTTGCCGTGACCAACCGCGGTGTCTACATCCCCGAGCCGCTGTTCTCGCGCACGCTGGGCGACGTTCATGTGTTCGGCGAGGGCTCGCTGCGGTTTGACGTCAGCCTGGACCTGGTTGCGGTTCTGCTGGTGCTGGGCCTCAGCCTGTGGGGCGCCCACCGGGTGACGCTGCGCGCCAACCGCATTCAGGAAGCCACCGGCGACCGGCCGAAAACCTGGCATATCCGCACCGGCATCATCGTGCTGCCGATGCTGGCGCTGCTGATCGCCCTGGGTTTCCACCTGGGGTACCCGGCGCTGAAGGGCTTCAACTTCCAGGGCGGCACCCATCTGCGCAACTCGCTGATCGCGCTGTGGCTGGCGCTGTCGCTGTACACGGCCGCCTTTATCGCGGAAATCGTGCGCGCCGGAATCATGGCGATCTCCAAGGGCCAGACCGAAGCTGCCGAGGCATTGGGCTTGCGCTCCAACAGGATCATGTCGCTGGTGGTTCTGCCGCAGGCGCTGCGGGTGATCATCCCGCCGCTGATCTCCAACTATCTGAACCTGACCAAGAACTCGTCGCTGGCGATTGCGGTGGGCTATATGGACATCACCGGCACCCTGGGCGGCATCACCATGAACCAGACGGGGCGCGAGCTGGAATGCGTTCTCTTGCTGATGCTGGTGTACCTGGCGATCTCGCTGACCATTTCCGGGGTCATGAACTGGTACAACGAAGCCGTGAAGCTGAAGGAGCGCTGAGATGAGCGGTACCCATTCCCATACCGTCGCCTTTGTCCGCGACACCATGCTTCCGGAACAGGCGCCGCCGGCCTCTGAGGTCGGGGTCATCGGCTGGGCGCGCCATAATCTGTTCTCCAGCTGGTTCAACGCGATTCTGACCATTGCCTCGCTGGCGGCGATCTACTTTGTGCTGGCCGCCATCGTGCCTTGGATCTTGTCGCCGACCTGGGACGGCACCTCGCTGTCCAACTGCCGCGAAACGCTGGCGGCCGCGGGCCATGGCGATGCCCATGGCGCCTGCTGGGGGGTGATCAAGGAGCGCTGGATCCAGCTGATTTTCGGCTTTTACCCGAGCCATCTGTATTGGCGCCCGGTTGCCGCATTTGTCCTTTTGGGCGTGGCGCTGGCCCCGGTGCTGTTCTCGGACAGGGTGCCGTCGAAACTGCTGATCTTTTCGCTGCTTTACCCGTTCATCTTCCCCTGGCTGTTGTGGGGCGGCACCATCTGGATGCCGGTCGCCGCGCTGGCGGGGTTTGTCATCGGCGGGCTGGTCTACAAATTCGCCTCGCAAGCGCTGAGCCCACTTCTGGGGATGATCCTGGGGGTTGCGGCGGCTGTGATCTGGTGGATGCTGCTGGCGGCGCCGGTATCGGGCGCGCTGGATACGATCCTGCCGATTGGCATCGAGGCGGTGGAAAGCCGCAAGTTCGGCGGCTTCATGCTGTCGGTGACCATCGGCGTGGTGGCGATTGCCTGCTCGCTGCCGATCGGCATCGTGCTGGCGCTGGGCCGCCAGTCGGACCTGATGATCGTCAAATACATCTGCGTCGGCTTCATCGAGTTCATCCGCGGGGTGCCGCTGATCACCCTGCTGTTCGTGGCGTCGACGCTGCTGAACATCTTCATGCCGCCCGGCACCAACTTCGACATCATCCTGCGGGTGCTGATCATGGTGACGCTGTTTGCCTCGGCCTATATGGCCGAAGTGATCCGCGGCGGCCTGGCGGCGCTGCCCCGCGGCCAGTACGAGGGGGCGGATTCGCTCGGTCTCGACTACTGGCAGGCGCAGCGGCTGATCATCATGCCGCAGGCGCTGAAGATCTCGATCCCCGGCATCGTTTCGACCTTCATCGGCGTCTTCAAGGACACCACGCTGGTCTCGATCATCGGGCTTCTCGATCCGCTGGGCCTGTCGAACGCCATCCGCGCGGACGCCAATTGGAACGGCATTGTCTGGGAACTTTACGGCTTTATCGCCCTGTTGTTCTTCGTCTTCTGCTTCTCCATGTCCCGCTATTCCATGTACCTGGAGCGCAAGCTTCAGACTGGCCACCGTTAAGGAGTTCAACATATGTCTGAACTTATGACCGACCGTCAAATCGACCGTTCCAAGATGCAGGTGAGCGACAAGGTCGCCATCGAAATCTCCAATATGAACAAGTGGTACGGATCTTTCCACGTGCTGCGCGATATCAACCTGACGGTGAACCAGGGCGAGCGCATCGTCATTGCCGGCCCGTCGGGGTCGGGGAAATCCACCCTGATCCGCTGTCTGAATGCCCTGGAAGAGCATCAGCAGGGCAGGATTGAGGTCGATGGCACCGTCTTGTCCAACGACCTCAAGAACATCGACAAGATCCGCTCGGAAGTGGGAATGGTGTTCCAGCACTTCAACCTGTTCCCGCATCTGTCGATCCTTGAGAACTGCACGCTGGCGCCGATCTGGGTCCGCAAGACGCCCAAGAAGGAAGCCGAAGAACGGGCGATGCACTTCCTGGAAAAGGTGAAGATCCCCGAGCAGGCGGACAAATACCCCGGCCAGCTGTCGGGCGGCCAGCAGCAGCGGGTGGCGATTGCCCGCAGCCTGTGCATGATGCCGCGCATCATGCTGTTCGACGAGCCGACTTCGGCGCTGGACCCGGAGATGATCAAGGAGGTGCTCGACACCATGATCGAGCTTGCCGAGGAAGGCATGACCATGCTCTGCGTCACCCACGAGATGGGCTTTGCCCGGCAGGTGGCGAACCGGGTGATCTTTATGGACGCGGGCCAGATCGTCGAGCAGAACGAGCCCGAGGAGTTCTTCAACAACCCCAAGAGCGACCGCACCAAGCTGTTCCTCAGCCAGATCCTCGGCCACTGAGCCGGGCGGCAGTGCAAATCGGAAAGGCCGGGCACAGCGCCCGGCCTTTTTGTTTACCGGTGGCTGGCAAAGACTTCGCTGCGGCCGTCCGCCGTGATCAGCAGCGTGTCGAACGGCTCGCGCTCATCGCCCATTTCCATTCCCGGCGAGCCGATCGGCATTCCCGGCACCGTCAGCCCCAGCGCCGCAGGGCGCTCCGCCAGAAGCCGCCGGATGTCGGCGGCCGGCACATGGCCCTCGATCACATAGGCGCCGGCCAGCGCGGTGTGGCAGGAGGCCAGCTCGCGGGTGATGCCCAGCTGCTCCTTCATCTGCCACAGCTGGTCATCGGGAACCTCCCGCACCTCAGTTTCCATTCCGGCGGCGGCCAGCCGGTCCGCCCAGGCGGTGCAGCAGCCGCAGCTGGGCGATTTCATGATCCGGATGGTCTCCTGTGCCGCGGCTATGGCAGGCAGCTGGGCAAGCGGCAGGGCAGCTGCGGCGAGCAGCAGGGAACGGCGGTGCATGGCGGTTTCCAATCCTGAAGAACTTTGATCCGCGGCAAGATCTAGGCCCGCGGGGGCGGACATTCCAGATCCCTCCCGCGCGGGATGCGGCCGGGTGCCGCAGGGGGCCGGGGCAGTGCCCGGCCCCCTGCATTGCCTAGCGCGGGTCCAGGATCATGCGGATTTCCGCATGGCCGAAAAACGGGTTCACCTGGCGGCGGGCTTCTGTGAAGCCATACCGGCGGTAGAACCGCTGCGCGCGCGTGTTTGCAGCAAAGACGTCAAGTTCCAGCCGCGGGCGTGAGGCGCAGGCCGTGTCCAGCAGCAGACGGCCAAGCCCGCGGCCCTGCCAGGCGGGCAGGATGAACAGGCCGCCGACCTCTTCGCCGAGCAGCGAGATGAATCCCGCAGGCGTGCCTGCCGGCGCGCTGATCCAGGTCTCTGCCATGTCCAGAAAGGTGTCGCGGATCATGGTCTCGGCCTGAATCACCCGTTCCGGGCTCAGAAACGGATGGGCGAGGGCATTGGCGTCCCGCCAGATGGAAAGAACGGCTTCCTTGTCGGAAGCCTCATAGGGTCTGATCATTGTCAGGGGTTTCCCAGGTTGCGCTGCGCTTTCGGCAGCAAGTGTCCGGTTTTGTCAAGCAACACCATCACGCCGTCAGCCTGAAGGGCTGGCGTTCGCGTTTTGGTCAGTGCATACGGCGCCGCGGCGCTGTAATTCAACGGGACATAAAATCTCCTGGTTTTGTGCGGGCAGACTAGCCTGCGCGCGCAGGCCCCGCAAGCTCACTCCCCCAGCAATTCCCGCGGCACCGCAAAATCGATCGGTTTGCCGCTGCTCCAGCTCAGCTCGCGCCAGCTGCTGATCGCAAATTCCGCCACCAGCGTCGCGCCGGTCGGGTAGTCGTCAAACCGCGCATGGTCCGGCGGGCTGGAGACAATGGAATGGGCAAAGGCAGCGATGCCGGGATTGTGGCAGATCAGCATGACGCGCGGCTGGCTGGCCTCGCTCAGCACCTTGAAGATGATTTCCGAATTGGCTTGATACAGCCGTTCTGTGAATTGCGCAGGCACCCCCAGATCCATCAGCTCGCAGGTCTCGCGGGTGCGCTGCGCGGAGGATGAGATCACCTGATCCGGCACATGCCCGTTCTCGCGCAGCCAGGCGGCTATGGCCGGGGCAGACCGGCGCCCGCGTTTGTTCAGCGGACGGGCGTGGTCGCTGGGAACATTGGTGTCCCAGGCGGATTTGGCATGGCGGGTCAGGATCAGGGTGCAGGTCATCGGGGGTGAAAATGCCTCATGTGGTGCGCGGTTTGTTGCGGGTCCCGGCCGGCGTTGCGGCTGAGCGGGCAGGCCCGGCGGGCAAGACAGCCGCCAGCCATGCAGCCGCCGCCGTCTGGGGTGTCGAGATAGTCGTGGCAGGCCGCCAGATTGTAGGGGCCGCCGTCTGCCAATGCGCTGGCGGGGCAGGCGCTGAGACAGGGGCGGGAGGGGCAGCTGCGGCAGGGGGATTCTGCCAAAGGCGGAGGGGGGATGTCAATTTCCTGTTCGAAATGAAGGGCCCCCCGCAAGGATATCAGCATTCCAGCGAGATCATGCACCATCATCTGTGACGGTGATGTGAAAAACCGCCCCGAGGCCAGCGCCCAGTTGACAAACGGCGTGTAGGGCGGCCCGCCAAAGGGAAAATGGGCCTTGCCGCCCAAATCCTCCGCCAAGGCGCCGACCACCCGCTCAGACCAGCGGTCGACCGGGTGCGGGGCGCCGTCCTTGTGTTCCGGGCTGGTCTTGAAGGCGGGCCAGAACGCCCCGGCGGTGCCGAGCAGGACCAATGTGCCGCCGGCCAGCGCCTTGACGGGCTGCCGGGCTGGATGCAGAGCGCCGCAGACCGCCAGCCCGGCCTGCCGGGCGGCGGCGTCGATCTCGGGATAGGACGGCGCGGCTTGGGCGCGGTGGTCTGGCAGGTCGGTCAAGGGCACATGCGGCATCCGGTCAGGGGGCTTGGCGCGAGACTAACAGCGTAAGCCCGTTTGCCAGAGCGCAAAAACGTCCCGTCCTGTCCTGCCGGCGCCTTCCCGCCGGCGCGGTCAGAAGCGGCGGAACGGCCGCCGCGGGGTCCGTTCCAGCCCGGCCGGGCCGGGCCAGGAAGACAGCAAGGCGGAGGCGGCCCTGATGATCCACATATGCAGCAATGCGCATGTACAGACACAAAGCAAGCCCTGCTGCCGGCCGCGCGCTGATATGCCGGAACGCCGGACTGTGCTATGATCCGTCCCCGGGGGGATGCGGGCCGGACTGTGCGGCATCGGGCCTATGGGCGGCTTGCAGGTTTCGCCCCAGGGAGAGCCAGAATGCCAAGATATATCGTGACCGGCTGCTACACGTCCTCTGCCATGAACGCGATGATTGAAAGCCCCAGTGACCGCGAGGCGGCGGCCCGCGCAATTGTCGAAGCGGCAGGCGGCGCATTGGAAAGCTACTATCTGACCACCGGCGACAGTGATTTTGCGATCCAGGTGACAATTGATGACGCGTCCAGCCTGCTCGCCGGTTTGCTTGCGACGGGCGCCAGCGGGGCCGTCAGCAATCTGAAAACCGTGCGGGCGTTCACCTCGGACGAATTTACCGCCATGCAGAAGAAAGCCGGCAGCATCGCCAAGGCGTATAAAGCGCCAGGAAGCTAAGGCAGCCTGCGGCGGCCGGGGGGGACCGGGGCGGCTGCGGGCTGCCACCGCGTGATGGCCGGCGGTGCGCCGCGGCCCGCGTTGGAAAACCTTCAGGGAAACGGACAACGCTGTCCAAGCGTCGATCTGTTGGCTCCTGGGCGGTCAGTCAGTGTAAATCCGTCAACCAAGGGCAGGAATTTCATAGCCGATCTGATCGCTTTGCCGCCGCGTCCGCGATCATTGCAACAAATACTGATGGGATTGCGGGCTTGCTGATGACCGGTGCTTCTGGCCAGCTGGAGGTGCCCAGCAGGGATTTCCGACCAGTGTGATAAACAAAGGGGATCTGATCACCGGTCAGTCTTTCTGCAACGGCGAGCGACTGCTCCTTACCCAGGTTGACGTCAAGAACTGCAACTGTAATCCGGCGGCTGCTCAGAAGATCCAACGCTTCGTTCACCGATGCTGCCGGTCCAGCAACCTCTGCCCCCGCCTCACGGACCGTTTCTGCCAAATCCATCGCGATCAGGAAGTCATCCTCCACGATCAAGACGAGTTGATTTTCAAGATCCATTTGTCCGGCGAGTCCTGATGAAGCATAGATGTGGGGTATCAACGGTTTATCCGGTCAGTTGGTTCCGCAAAGACAGCACCGCCGGTTGAAACAGTCAGTGAGGCTGATGCGCGGTCAGCGATCAAACGGGAGCATCACCGTCCACTGCAAACCGTCCTTTGCATATGCCAAGTCAACATTTGCGCCGAGTTTTTGTGACACGAAGCTTTTGATTACCGTCTGGCCAAAGCCTGTTTTTTCCGGCGCGCTGACAGGTGGTCCGCCGCGCTCGGTCCAGCTCAGGCGCAGGACCTTGTTCGCGTCATGCGTTTCAAATCCCCATTCGACATGGACCTTGCCTTGCGGGGTCGACCAGGCCCCGTATTTGACGCAGTTCGTCGATAACTCGTGCATTGCAAGGCCGATCACTTCTGCCTCGCCGCTGTTGAGCACGGCCTCAGGGCCGTCACGTTCGAGCCGTTCGCCGCCGCCAGCGAAGGCTTCCAGCTGCTTGTCGACCAAATCTCTGAGAGAGGCGCCGGTCCAACTCTGTCTGACCAGCAAATCGATGGAGACCGCAAGACCGTTCAGGCGTTGCTCGAGCAGGGTCCGGAAATCCTGCATTGATCCGGCTGTTCTCGCCGTTTGCCGCGCGATGGCACCGACCACAGCAAGCTGGTTCTTGGAGCGATGCGACAATTCATGCATCAGAATGTTCTGGTGTTCCTGCGCCGCCTTGCGATCGCTGATATCCCGGATCACGTAAATCAAATACGCCGGTTCGCCTTCGCCTTCGCCGTTGCGTTGCAATGCAACGCTTACATCCCACCACGCGCCACTGCCGTCTGCGCAGAGATGCCGCGCTTCGTATTGCAGGTTGGCAATGGCCCCGGACAGGAGGCTATCGACTTTCCCGGGGTCCGCCGGGCGGTCTTCGGGGTGCAGCAGTTGATCCAGCCTGCGGTGCGCCAGATCGGCGCGGCTGTATCCCGACATTTCACACAGACGATCATTGAACTCCAGCCAGGTGCCGTCCAGTCCGACGTGGGCAATCCCGACCGACGCGTTGTCAAAGGTCCCGCGAAACCGCTGCTCGCTTTCGCGCAGCGCGGCTTCGAAGTGCTGACGTTCCGAAAGGTCGTAGAAATGGCAGACGATACCGGGGCGGCCGTCGGGCAATGTCAAACGTTCGATCTTCCAATCATATGCCTCCACTTGATCGATATCACGCCGGTTCTCCACCGTGTCCGGCGCATGATACGCTTCGCCTGTCGCAAGCGTGTGGCGGAAATGGGCGATGAAGTCGCTGGCCGCCGGTTCGGGCCAGATAATCCGCAGGGCTTCGGCGAAATCGCGCCCGATCAGGGGGCGGACGTTCTCGAACACTTTCTGCGCCCCGACGCTGACCTGAGCGATCCGGAAATCCGCATCGACAGCAAAGATGCCGAAAGGCGACTCGTTGACCAATTGTGCCAGGCTGGCATTTGCAGCCAGCAACGACTGCTCCACCTTCTTGCGGACCGAGATATCGCGCACGATCTTGGAAATTCCGACAATCTCGCCCGCCTCGTTCCGGATCGGTGACGGCGTGACCGATACTGGCAGCAGGCGTCCATCCTTGCACTGCCGCAAGGTTTCGACGGCTCGCAAGGTTTCCCCTGATCCGACCCGGCGCACGAACATCGCCTCTTCGTCGCGCTTTTCCTCCGGCACCAGGCACAGCGCAGTCTGGCCGACGATCTCTGAGGCGCTGTAACCGAACATGTTTTCAGCGCCGTCGTTCCAGCTGGTCACATTGTCCGCCAAATCCTTGCTGTAGATCGCATCCGTCGAGGAGGACACGATTGCCGCAAGATGGGCGCGGGCCTGCTCGGCGCGGTTCCGCCATTCGATTTCCGTTTTCAGCGTCCTGATTTTCTGGTTGAGCTGCTCGAAAGCGGATTTTCCCAGTTCAGCAGGCTGAAGCCGCAGGATGACAAGCGCACCGCCATCTGTCCCCGGACCGGCGGCGCCGCCATGGCAGCTCCAGTCCAAGGATCCTCCGGCCTCGGTCTTCAGGGTGATTTTGCCCGGTAAAGGCCCCCGCGTCCGCGCGCACATGGACAGAAATTTCGCGACCGCTTCCGGTGAGGTGCTAAGATTTCCCAGATCGCTGCCGGGTTCCAAATCGGGATAAGCCCGTCTGAATGGCGGGTTCGCCGCGCGGACAATGCCTGCGGAACTGACGAGCAGACATGCGCGCGTGTCGGACGCCAGGAGCATCTCGAAGGCGCTTTCTATGCTACTCTTGGGATCCAAAATACTCACGCCCGTCCTCCCTTCCGGCCGCCGCGCCGTGCTTCAGATGCACCACCACCCGGCACTCCCGATGACCCGCCGCAATCGTGCGCTGGAGTTCGACTTTTGCATATCCCAAGTTTTCCGCGGCAATGCTGCCAAAGACATTTGACGTCATCATGCACATGGAGGGCCGGCCAAGTACCTTATCGCCGAAGGGACAGGCCCTATTGCCGAGCACAATGCGGTCGTCGTTCTCCTCAATGATGTAGAACTGACCCTCGATCCGGCGTTTCAAATCGACCAGAACCGCGGCTACCTGGCCTCGGGACAGTTTTTCGACAGACAGTGCATTGCGATAAGATTGACCGATGCTTTCGCCGATCGTCGTGCCAACGATACTGATAAACCCCGAAGCGTCTTCGAGACCGACGACGTCTTCGAGCGTCCCGGACAGCTCGCGGATGAGCGTGCGCATGAAACGATCACGGTCAAGGTCAATTTCTGCCGTCGGGATGTCATCGCTTGATCTGGTCATCTCAGTCCCATTCTTGCTGCGCCGTGCTGGAAATGGCCCGTCTTGCGCGGGTGCAGAACAAGTGAAGCGCGCTGATCCTTCACATCTTCTCGCGGTCAACAGATTATCGCGTGGGCGCGGTTCATGGCTATTCGGATCTCTGCGGCTTACGCCGCTGCAGGATTACAACCTATTCCGGCGTTGCGCATTGGGCCACATCTTTTCCTGACGCTGCAGATACGCGTAAGCGGTTTCATGCAGGAAGAAGACGGTGGCGCGCAGCTGCAGCATGCCTTGCGGCGGTCCTGCTGCGCCTCCAAAGGTCACGGACCGCTCCGCCATCTTGGGGGAATTGGGATCCTGCCGGGAACGGACGCCGATCTTCGCCAATGCGGGAAACAAGCGCTTTATCAACGGCGCCACCCCCCGCATAGGCCCGATGGCAACCCGCTGGCCGGTCCTGCCTCCGGCCCGCGATGGGGGCGGCGAAAATCTGCTGAAGAAGACGGGCGGCAACAGGCTTGCGCACCGGGTCCGAGGGCGGCCGGACCGGGTGCGCGGGAAGGTTCAGGCCCGAATTCATACAAGCCGTCAGTGGCTGCAGCGGCGCTTGCTATGTGCAAATGACGGCTGGGCAGCGCCCCTCAAACCCTCTTGAGCCCGTGTCAGGCGCGGATCATCGACCCCGCACCGTGGTCGGTGAACAGCTCCAGCAGCACCGAATTCTGCACCCGCCCGTCAACGATGATGCAGGCGCGCACGCCGCCCCGGACTGCATCCAGCGCGGTTTCGGTCTTGGGGATCATGCCGCCCGCGATCACGCCGCTGGCGGTCATCTCCTCGACATCGGCCGCCGTCAGCTCGGTCACCACGTCGCCGTCGGCGTTCTTGACGCCGGCCACATCGGTCAGCAGCAAGAGCCGGTCGGCGGTCAACGCCTTGGCGATAGCGCCGGCGGCGGTGTCGCCGTTGATATTGTAGGTCTCGCCATTGCGGCCGCCGCCGATCGGGGCGATCACCGGGATCATGTTCTGTTCGAACAGCCCGTGCAGCACCTTGGGGTCCATTTCGGCGGGCGCGCCGACAAAGCCCAGATCCGGGTCGGCCTGATCGCAGGTGATCAGATTGGCGTCCTTGCCCGACAGGCCGACGGCCCGGCCGCCCTGGCGGTTGATCGCCTGCACGATGCGTTTGTTGACGACGCCGGACAGCACCATTTCCACCACTTCCATGGTGGCGGCATCGGTGACCCGCTTGCCGCCCACGAACTCCGACTGGATCTGCAGCTTTTCCAGCATCGCATTGATCATCGGTCCGCCGCCGTGGACGATCACCGGGTTTACCCCGACCTGGCGCATCAGCACGATGTCGCGGGCAAAGGTCTCCATCGCCTCGTCGCTGCCCATGGCGTGGCCGCCCAGCTTGATGACAACAATGGCCCCGTCATAGCGCTGCAGATAGGGCAGGGCGCTTGAGAGGGTCTCGGCAGTGGCAATCCAGTCGCGGTTCATGGTCTGTGTTTTCATCGCTGTCATCATTCCTTTGAGCGAAGGGTTTAGGCGGTTCCGGGGCCGCTGCCAAGCATTGCCTGCGGCAAACCGGGCGGCGCAGCCTGCAGGATGCCATTGCGGTTGCCTGTGCCGGTGGTAGGGTCAGCCTGAAAATCTCCTGTGAGGATCATCAGATGCGTCAGAAGACCCTGCTATTGACCGGCGCCAGCCGCGGAATCGGCCATGCCACGGTGCGCCGTTTCAACGCCGAAGGGTGGCGGGTGATCACCTGTTCGCGGCAGCCGTTCCCTGCGGAATGCCCCTGGGGCGGCGGCCGGGAAAACCATGTGCAGCTGGACCTGTCGGATCCTTCCGACACGATCAACGCGGTGGGCCAGATCCAGGAGCTGCTGGACGGAAAGCTGGATGCGCTGGTCAACAATGCCGGGATTTCGCCGAAAGGGCCGGAGGGGGAGCGGCTGAGCACGCTGGACACCGATCTGATGGACTGGGGCAAGGTGTTCCATGTGAACTTCTTTGCCTCGGTGGTGCTGGCGCGCGGGCTGAAGGATGAGCTGGCGGCGGCCAAGGGATCGGTGGTCAATGTGACCTCGATTGCGGGCAGCCGGGTGCATCCTTTTGCCGGGGCGGCCTATGCCACCTCCAAGGCGGCACTGGCGGCGCTGACGCGGGAAATGGCGCATGATTTCGGCCCCATGGGGGTGCGGGTCAATGCGATTGCGCCGGGAGAGGTGGAAACCGCGATTCTGTCGCCCGGCACCGACAAGATCGTCGAAAAGCTGCCAATGCAGCGGCTGGGCCAGCCCGAGGAGGTGGCCTCGGCGATCTATTTCCTGTGCTCCCAGGAAAGCTCCTATATCTCCGGCACCGAGATCGAGGTGAACGGGGCGCAGCACGTCTAAGGCCTGCGCCCCTGAGCGCGGTCAGCTCACCGCGCGTTTCAGCACCGGCAGATTGCCCAGCAGCAGCACGTCAACCGCCAGCACCGCCAGCAGCACCAGACCGGTCAGCGGGAAGGCAAGCGAGACCAGAACGGCGATCAGCGCGGCGCCTTTCCAGAACGGCATCCCGGCCGGTTCCGGCGGTGCGGCGAGGCGGCTGGCCCCGGCCGGGCGGCGCTTCATCCACATCACCAGGCCGGAGACGCAGACAAAGATCACCGCCAGGCAGAACACCACGTTCAGCACAAAGCTCCAGGTGCCCATCAGACCCATGTGGAAGGGAATGCCGACAGCCATCGCCTTGCCGGCCAGGGAGTAGTCCTGGTATTTCACATCGGCAAGGATCTTGCCGCTGTACTGGTCCACGTGGATGGTGCGGTCGAGGAACGGGTCATCGCCGTCGCCGCTCATGCTGTCGCGGTTGATGGTCCAGACGCCATTTTCGCCGCCGGGATAGGCGAGGCGGAAGCGGCCTTCCATCCCCAGCGTGCGGCCCAGGGCGATAACGCTGCCCGCGTCCACCGCCTGGCCTTGCGGCACCCCGGTGATCCCGGCCTCAGACCCGGAAGCGGGCATCGGGGTCTGTTCCAGCGCCCAGGGCACGTCATTGGTGGACCCGTGGTTCATGCTGGCGTGAATGTCGTCCGACAGGGGCACATTGTCCCATTTCGCCGCCGGGAAGGTGCTCCAGGCCTGCACCAGCTGAGCGCCCCAGATTCCGGTCCACGAGAGGCCGGAGATCAGGAACACCACCAAGAGCGCCGACATCCAGAAGCCGGTCACCGCGTGCAGGTTCTTCCACAGGGCGCGGCCGCGGGCGCGGAAGTTCGGGATAAAGGCGCTGGCGGCATTGCCGCGCGGCCACCACAGGTAGAGCCCGGTCAGAACCAGCACGATGCCAAGGCCGGCGGCAATCTCGATCAGCCGGTCGCCGGTGTCGCCGATCAAGAGGGTGGAGTGGATGTTGTCGGCCAGATCATACCAGCCTGCGCGGCGGTCCCAGACCTTGATCACCTCGCCAGTGTATTGGTCCAGTGCCACCAGACGCTGGCCGTCATCGGTTTTCACACGGAACACCGCGGCCAGATCCGGCGCCTTGGGGCCGATCCATTCGGCGATGGTGCCGGGCTGGGCGGCCAGAACGGCGGCGGATTGGTCTGCGATGCTCAGCTCGGCAGGGCCTTGGGCAACGGTGATTGTCTCGCCGTCGCGGCCATCGAACTGGGTGATGAACATCATCATCAGGCCGGTCACCGCCAGCATGATCAGGAACGGCACCACAAACAGGCCGGCATAGAAGTGCCAGCGCCAGGCGGCGAAGTAGAATTTCTCGGACAGCGGGCGCGATTGGCCCGCGGATTGCGGTTGGCTGGTCGCCATTGGGTCTCTCCATATCGGAACAGGGCCGGGCGCGCAGGGCGCCGGCAAAAATTTTCAGGTTTGTTCAGAAAATCAGGAGAGCGCGGGCGGGCCGCGGGCGTCATAGCGCCAGTGGAAACCGGCGCTGTGATGGGTGAACGTCTCGCGCGACCAGCGGTCTTCCAGCGGGGCGTTCAAACCCAGATCGATCAGATGGTCCGGCAGCAGCGCCACCGCGGCAAGCGCGGCAAAGGGGCAGCTGCGGTCCTCCATCTGCTCCGTGGGGACGTGGTCAACCCCGCCGTCCAGATCAACCCAGGTTTCCACCGGGCCGGTGCCGGTGCAGATCACCAGCAGCACCTTGCCGTCCTGCGCCGATGCCGGCATCCAGCCGGACGGGATCAGCCCGGCCACGGCCAGGGCAATCACAACCAGCAGGGAGGGCAGGCGGCGCAGCATTGTTTTAGAGCCCGGCGATGATCGTGCGCAGGGTGGCGATGCCGTCGCCCTTCTCGGAGGAAGTCAGCACGATCTCAGGGTAGGCGGCGGGGTGTTTGGCCAGCGCGCCCTTGACCTGCTCCAGCACCTTGGCGCGGTCCTTTTCCTTGACCTTGTCGGCCTTGGTCATGACGCATTGGAAGGTGACGGCAGAGCTGTCCAGCAGCTTCATGATCTCTGCGTCCACTGCCTTTACCCCATGGCGGCTGTCGATCAGCACAAAGGCGCGGCGCAGGTTCTGGCGGCCGCTGAGGTAGCGCTTCAGCAGTTTCTGCCATTGCTCCACCACCTTCAGCGGCGCATTGGCGTAGCCATAGCCGGGCAGGTCGACGAGATACAGCTCGGGCCCCTGGGTGAAGAAGTTGATTTCCTGGGTGCGGCCCGGCGTGTTGGAGGCCCGTGCGATGCCCTTGGTGCCGGTCAGCGCGTTGATCAGGCTTGACTTGCCGACATTGGAGCGGCCGGCAAAGCAGACCTCCAGCCGGTCGGCGTCGGGCAGGCCGTTCATCGCGACCACGCCTTTCAGGAATTCGGTCTCGCCGGCAAACAGCTTGCGGCCCTTTTCGGCGGAAATATCATCCGGGGCTTCGGCCAGGGTAAATTGCATCTGCATTACAGAACCTCCAGCGTGTCGCCGCGTTTGACGGAACCGCTGCTGAGAACCTCGGCGCGGATGCCGAAATCAGTGTGGCCCCAATGCGTGCGCAGCGCCTTCAGCGTGTCCGCATCGCGGCTGCCGGTGTCGGGGTTGGTCTCGGTTGCGCGGCAGCGGGTGATGCGGTCGACCACCTTCAGCCGGACCTCGCCCAGGGACAGTTCCTGTCCAACCCAGTCAAATTCGGCAAAGGGTGCCAGCCCGTCCAGCCACAGGTTGCCGCGGAACCGGCGCACGTCCAGATCCTGCTCCAGCTTGTCCCCCAGCGCCGCCAGGGAGCTGCGCGACAGGATTGCCACGGCAGAGAAACTGGCATCCGCCATGCCCCCCGCAGGGGCCTGGATCAGCGTATGCGGCTGCGGGCGTTCGGCGGGGTACAGGGGGGTCAGCCAGTCGATCAGCCGTGCCCCGTCCGTGGCGGGATCCAGCGTGATCGCATCCTGCCGGGGGTGGCGCAGAGTGATGCGCAGCCCCTGTGCGGTCTCAGCCGTTTCGGCGGTGACAGCCATCAGTTCAGGACCAAAGCAGCCGCGGGCAAAATTGCGGCAATGCTGCCAGGCGCCAGTGTCCTCGGCCTTGCCGGTCAGCACCGCCCAGGCCCGGTCCAACGGCATAGGCCCGCCTTTTTCAAGACGGACCTGCTGCAGTGGTTCGGCCTCGATCCCTTTGATCGGGTGCCGCCAGATTTCAGCAAGGGTGGCTGGCATCATTTTTCTGCCTTAGGCTTCTTCTTGAAGCCCGACTTGATGTTGCCGAACACGTCCGGCTTGTAGCCGTGGCTGCGCATGATCAGGTACTGCTGGCTGAAGGTGATTGTGTTGTTCGCAATCCAGTAGACCACCAGGCCGGAGGCAAAGCCGCCGAGCATGAACATGAACACCCAGGGCATCCAGGCAAAGATCATCTGCTGAGTCGGATCGGTGGGGGCCGGGTTCAGTTTCTGCTGCAGCCACATGGAGATGCCGAGCAGGATCGGCAGGATGCCGATGAAGACCAGCGCCAGGATGCTTTCCGGCGCGGGGGGCGCAATCGGCAGCAGCCCGAACAGGTTCATGATTGAGGTCGGATCCGGCGCGCTGAGGTCCTGGAAGGGGCCGAAGAAGGGCGCGTGGCGCAGTTCCAGGGTGACAAAGATCACCTTGTAGAGCGAGAAGAAGATCGGGATCTGGATCAGAATCGGCAGGCAGCCCGCGGCGGGGTTCACCTTTTCCTTCTTGTAGAGCT
This sequence comes from Leisingera sp. SA215, assembly GCF_055902035.1. Taxonomy (NCBI): domain Bacteria; kingdom Pseudomonadati; phylum Pseudomonadota; class Alphaproteobacteria; order Rhodobacterales; family Roseobacteraceae; genus Leisingera; species Leisingera sp. SA215. The sequence goes on from NZ_JBVVXU010000002.1 coordinate 73,208, forward strand.
CCATCATCTCCTTTTGCATCTTCTGGCGGTCGTCGCCGGCGCGCTCCTTGAGCTTCTCCATCTCCGGCTGCAGCTCTTTCATCTTCGCCATCGAGGCATAGGATTTATAGGCCAGCGGGAACACCAGGATCTTGATGACAACGGTCAGGCCGATGATCGCCCAGCCCATGTTGCCGATCAGCACGTTCAGATTGTGCAAGAGCCAGAACATCGGCTTGGTCAGGAAGAAGAACCAGCCCCAGTCGATCACGTCCAGGAAGCCTGCGATGCCTGCCTTTTCGTAGCCGCGGATGGCTTCCCATTCCTTGGCGCCGGCAAACAGCTGGGTGGTTACGTCCGAAGACTGGCCGTCAGCCACGGACACCGTCGGCAGCACGATGTCGGTCTGGTAGATCTCGCGGCGCTCGTCGAATTTGGCGATCGAACGGAAGCCCTGGCCCGGGGTGGGGATCAGCGTCGACATCCAGTAGTGGTCGGTAAAACCGATCCAGCCGTTTTCGGCGACCTGGCGGACCTCGGCCTTGGAGCCGTCGCGGGGATCGGGCTCGAAATCAGCCATGTCGTCATAATCAATCTCGGCCAGCTCACCGTCCGACATGCCGACCAGGCCTTCGTGCAGGATGAAGAAATTCTTCAGGTCTGCCGGCTGGCCGTGGCGGGCCAGGGTGCCATAGGGCGCCAGGGAAACGCTGCCGCCGGAGGCGTTGGTGACGGATTGGGTGACCGAGAACATGTAGTCCTGATCCACCGCGATGGTGCGGTTGAAAGTCAGGCCCTTGCCATTGTCCCAGGTCAGGGTGACGGGGCTGTCCGCGGTCAGGGCGGCGTTTGCCGGGGCGGACCAGATGGTGTTGGCCCCCGGCACGTCGTCCAGCGACAGACCCGCGCCCGGCGCCCAGCCGTAAAGCGCGTAATAGGCACCGGCGTCGCCCACCGGTTTCAGCAATTTGACGATCGGGGAGTTCCCGTCCAGCGTTTCGCGGTAGTCTTTCAGCGACAGATCGTCGATCCGGCCGCCCTGCAGCGAGATGCTGCCGGCCAGGCGCGCGGTGTCGATGGCCACGCGCGGCGCATCCGGGGCTTCGGCGCCTTCCGGGGCGGTTTCTGCCACCGCATCAGCCGAAGCGCTGGGGGCCAGCGCGGCGTCTCCCGCAGGGGCGGTGCTGCTGATCGCGGTTTCCGGCGCCTGTTCCGGCTCTGGCGGCGGGAAAAAGGTGTACCACCCCAGGATCACCAGAAAGCTGAGTACGGTTGCGAGAATTAGATTTTTGTTCTGATCGTCCATTGGGGACTGCCACCTCGTGTAGGGAAGGACACGTGGGGTTCAACAGAGGTGGGCCGCAAAGGTCAAGCAGAATCGCGGCGCGCGGGGGCGGCATAGGGCCCTGCTGCTGCAGAAAATCGAAGGATTTGAACAATCAGGGGGTTTGGCGGCCGATCACGGGCGTGTCCTGCAGTTTGGCCTGATGGGCGGTGATCCAGTCCAGCGTCTGGTCGAACGGCATCGGGCGGCCGATGCCGAAGCCCTGCACATGGCCGCAGCCAAGCTGCGCCAGCAGCGCGTGTTCGCCCGCGGTTTCGACCCCTTCTGCAAGGGTTTCCAGGTCCAGGCGTTCAGCCATGGTGAGGATCGCGGAGATCAGTTTCTGCTGCTCAGGATCCTGATCCGACTTCATCACAAAGGAGCGGTCGATCTTGATGCGGGAAATATTGAAACGGCGCACCGCAGCGATGGAGGCATGGCCGGTGCCGAAATCATCGAGGTCGATGTGGCAGCCCATTTCGCTGAGAGCGAGGATGTTGCGGGTGATCACACCATCGGGCTGATCGGTCATCACGGTTTCCAGAATTTCCACGCAAAGGCGCTCCGGCGGCAGCTCGAACCGTTCAAGCTCCCATTGGATTCGGCCGGCAAGGCCGGGGTTGCGCAGCTCCTGGGTGGCAAAGTTCACCCCGACGCGGGGCACCTGCACGCCGGCCGCATCCCAGGCCTTGATGGCGACCAGGGAATTGTAAAGCATCACCTGGCTCAGCCGGTCCATCAGCCCGGCCTCTTCCAGCGCCGGCAGGAAGGCCGACGGCGGGATCAGCCCCTGCACCGGGTGCGACCAGCGGGCCAGCGCCTCGAACCCGGAAACCCGGCCGGTGTCGGTGCAGATCTGCGGCTGGAACCAGGCCTGAATCTGACCGGATTCCAGCGCCGAAGCGGCTTCTTCGCGCAGGTTGGAGCGGGTCCCGATGCGCTTGGACATATCCACCGAAAAGGCGCGGATGCCGCCGGGGCCGTTGCTTTGCGCCTCGGCCAGGGCGGTCACGGCGGCGCCGGTCCAGTCGGAACCGGTCTTTCCCGGGGCCCGGGTGCGCTGGCAGAAGCCGATGGAGGAGCTGACGTAGATGCTGGTGCCGTCCAGCGGCACAGGTTCCTCGGCGGCGGTCTGCATCCGGCCGGCCAGCTGGATGCAGAGTTCCAGGTCCAGTTGCAGGGTCGGGGCCAGGCAGATGGCAAACCGGCTGTCGCCGATCCGGGCAATGGTATCGTGCTGCCGCAGGACAGAGGCAATCTGCGCGCCGCAGTGCCGGACGATACGGTCGCCGGCCTCAAGGCCGTGGCGGTCCGCCAGTTCCTTGTAGTCATCGAGCTCCAGGACGAAGACGGCAGAGCGCAGATCGGTGTCCGCGCAGTCCTCGTAGATGCGGGCGGTCTCATGCTCGAACCCGTCGCGCAGCAGCATGCCGGTGACACTGTCGCGCGCCATGCCGCCGCCTTGTTTGGTGAAACCGCCGGCAACGGCAATCAGCACCGGCAGGCCAAGCGCCATCGATAGCAGCGCGGTTTCGCCGCCAAGCCAGAAGGCGGCCAGGGTCAGGGCAGGCAGGATAGCGAGCGCAGGAGGCCCGAAAAGTGCCGGAGCAAGGATTTTCCGGAGCCGTCCCAGGAGACCTGATCCCGTGTTTGTCATTCTCAGACCTTTCGTCTGCAGCCAGTCATTCCGGCATGAGATTAAGGTGCTGATCTAACCCGGGAGTTAACGCAACTCGGGAATTTCCGTTAATTCCGGTCGGGAATCCGGGTTCTTCAGTTCCAAACCTGTAAAATCGAACAGTTTCGGGTCCAGCAAGTGCGAGGGCCGGGCATTCATCAGCGCCCGGAACATCACCTGGCGGCGGCCCGGGCTGTTTGATTCCCACTGATCCAGGATCTGTTTCACCTGCTGGCGCTGCAACCCGTCCTGACTGCCGCAGAGATCGCAGGGGATGATCGGATAATTCATCGCGCGGGCGAATTTTTCGCAGTCGGCCTCGGCCACATGGGCCAGCGGGCGGAACAGGAACAGGTCGCCTTCTTCGTTGACCAGCTTGGGCGGCATGGTCGCCAGGCGGCCGCCGTGAAACAGGTTCATAAAGAAGGTTTCCAGGATGTCGTCGCGGTGATGGCCCAGCACCACGGCCGAACAGCCCTCCTCGCGCGCGATGCGGTAGAGGTTGCCGCGGCGCAGGCGCGAACAAAGCGCGCAATAGGTGCGCCCGGCGGGCACCTTGTCGACGACGATGCTGTAGGTGTCCTGATATTCGATCCGGTGCGGCACACCCATCTTTTCCAGGAACTCCGGCAGCACGGTGGCGGGGAAGCCCGGCTGGCCCTGATCCAGATTGCAGGCCAGAAGATCCACCGGCAGAAGGCCGCGCCATTTCAGCTCATACAGAACCGCCAGCAGGGTATAGCTGTCCTTGCCGCCGGACAGGCAGACCAGCCATTTCGGGGTGCTGCCGTCTGTGCGGCGCTCCACCATGCCGTATTGGTCGATGGCCTCGCGCGCATAGCGCACGATGCGTTTGCGGAGTTTCTTGAACTCGGTGGTCGAGGGGGCGCCGGCAAACAGCGGATGGATTTCGTCCAGGTCATCATCAAGCATGGGCGCGCCCTAGCCGAGGAATTGCGTTTTGCCAAGGAAAAAAGGTGTCCCGGCATCAGTCCTTGCTGCCGGGGACCGGGTCATAGCCGTCGCCGCCGAAGGGATGGCAGCGCCCGATCCGGCGGGCGGTCAGCCAGGCGCCGCGGATGGCGCCGTGTTTTTCCAGGGCTTCCAAAGCATAGGCAGAACAGGTGGGCTGATAGCGGCAGTTGAAGCCGACCCAGGGGCTGAACAGCAGCCTGTAGGCATGCACGGGGATTGCAAAGAAGCGGGCCAGCAGGGTCATCGTGCAAAGATAGAGGCAGGGCGGCGGTTGCGCAATGCGGACAGAGGCCGCGTGACGCAATGCCTTATGTGCCGTGGACCTTTCTCAGGGCGTAGATCAGGTCGCGCTTCAGATCCTCGAAGGGGCGCTGGGCGGTCTCCATTGCGCGGCCGATCAGTACATAATCCCAACCGGCGCGGCCATGGCTGGGCAGCACCATCCGCGCGGCTTCGCGCAGGCGGCGCTTGGCGCGGTTGCGGGCCACTGCATTGCCGACCTTTTTGGAGCAGGTGAAGCCGACGCGGATACCATCAGCGTCGCGGCGGTCGCGGCCCTGCAGCATCATTGCCTTGGTGCCCTGCTTGCGCGCGGGCGGGCGGGCGCAGGCCAGGAAGTCGCGGCGCTTGGCCATGACTTCGATCTGCGGCGCAGTACCAGATGCACAAACGGACACCGCCGGAGACTGATCCCCGCGGGCAGCTTGGCCATCCTTGGGGGTCTCCGGCGGTGTCATGTCCGTCGATGCGGGAACTGAGCTTATGCGCTCAGTTCTTTACGACCGCGTGCGCGGCGTGCATTCAGGATCTTGCGGCCTGCCTTGGTGGCCATGCGCGCACGGAAGCCGTGGCGGCGTTTGCGAACCAGGTTCGAAGGCTGATAGGTGCGTTTCATCGCTCCGGTCTCCACATTGTATCTTCGGGCAGGGCGCGGAATCGCCTTCCCGGGGGTCTATCTCGAAGCCCGGTCTTTAGGAGGGAACGGCGGGTAAGTCAAACCCTGCGAGGTGAGAAAACACCTTTTGGGGTAAGAAAACGCCGGTACGCATGGCGGTGCGGGACCCGGGCGTGCAACATTTCTGCCAAAAACCGCGCCAGGACCGCCTCCGGGCAGGGCGGAAGTAACATAGGGGCGGTGATTCTGCCACAAACCTCACGAATCCGGGGGGAGATGATCAAGCCGCCGTGAGACAGGGCTGCCCGGCCTCGCGCCCGGGCCATTTAACACGTAGCAAAAAGGCATTGTTACAGAGACGGACGTAGGAGCGACATGAGCGAGACACCCAAAACCGATTCCCGGCCGAAGGACCAGCCGGGCGCCAAGCCAGGCCTGGCCCGTCACCTGCCGCTGATTGCCGTGGCGGCGGTGGCGCTGATCGGGGCGGTGACGCTGCAAGACCACCTGAGCTTTGACACGCTGCGCGAGAACCGCGAGGCGCTGATGGCGTTCCGCGACCGGAATTATCCGGGTCTCGTGGCGCTGTTCATGGGCCTTTATATTGCGATCGTGCTGTTTTCGCTGCCAGGAGCTGCGGTGGCGTCGGTCACCGGCGGGTTCCTGTTCGGGCTGGTGGCGGGCACCGCGGTCAACGTGATCTCGGCCACCATAGGTGCTGCGGGCATCTTTCTGGCGGCGCGCTGGGGGCTGGGGGCAATGCTGACCGCCAAGATGGAAGCGGCAGAAGGCCGGGTGCAGATGCTGAAACAGGCGCTGCGCGAGAATGAGGTGGAGGTGCTGCTGCTGCTGCGACTGGTGCCGGCGGTGCCGTTTTTCGTGGCCAACCTGCTGCCTGCGCTGGTGGGGGTGAAGTTCCGCAATTTCCTGTGGACCACGGCGGCGGGGATCATTCCGGGCGCCATCGTCTTTACCTGGATCGGGGTCGGTGTGGGGGCGGTGTTCGACCGCGGCGGCGAGCCGGATCTGAGCCTGTTGTGGGAGCCGCATGTAATCGGGCCGATCCTGGGGCTCTGCGTGCTGGCGGCAATGCCGATCCTGGTCAAATCCGTCCGCGGCACCCTGCGCGGCAAAAACAGCAAGGATACCTGAACATGAGCCGCATTGAATGTGATCTACTGGTGATCGGCGCCGGGTCGGGCGGGCTGTCAGTGGCCGCCGGTGCCAGCCAGATGGGGGCATCGGTTGTTCTGCTGGAAGGCCACAAGATGGGCGGCGACTGCCTGAACTACGGCTGTGTGCCTTCCAAGGCGCTGCTGGCCAGCGGCAAGGCAGCGCACAGGCAGGCGCATACCCAAGTCTTTGGGGTGGCGGATCAGCGCCCGCAGCCGGATTATGCCGCGGTCAAGGATCATGTGCAGGCGGTGATCGGCACCATTGCCCCGGCCGACAGCCAGGAACGGTTCGAGCGCCTTGGCGTGCGGGTGATCCGCGAGTTCGGCCGTTTCGTCTCTCCGGCGGAAGTCGAAGCAGGTCCGCACCGGATTACGGCGCGGCGGGTGGTGATTGCCACCGGATCATCGCCGCTGGTGCCGCCGATCCCGGGGCTGGACAAGGTGCCTTTTGAAACAAACGAGACCCTGTTTGACCTGCGCGAGGCGCCGGAGCATCTGCTGATCATCGGCGGCGGCCCGATCGGCATGGAAATGGCGCAGGCGCATGTCCGCCTTGGCTGCAAGGTCACCGTGATCGAAGGGCTGAAGGCGCTGGGCAAGGATGACCCGGAAGCGGCGGCGCTGGTGCTGAATCGTTTGCGCGCTGAAGGGGTCGGGATCGCGGAGGGCGCCATGGTCTCGCGCATCGGCGGCCAGGCCGGCGCGATTGAGGTGGAGACCAGGGACGGCAGCCTGTTCAGGGGCACGCATCTGCTGATGGCGGTGGGACGCAAGGCCAATACGGAGCGGCTGAACCTGCAGGCGGCCGGGATTGAAGCCCGGGCCAACGGTATCAAGGTGGACGGCAGTCTGCGGACCACCAACAAGCGGGTCTATGCCATCGGCGACGTGGCCGGCGGGCTGCAGTTCACCCATGTGGCGGGCTATCAGGCAAGTATTATCATCCGATCTGCCCTGTTCGGCCTGCCGTCGAAGGCCAAGACCAGCCACATCCCCTGGGCCACCTACACCGACCCGGAACTGGCGCAGGCCGGGCTGACCGAAACGCAGGCGCGGGACATTTACGGCGTCAAGCTGGAGGTCGCCCGGTTTGACTACAGCCACAACGACCGCGCCATTGCCGAGCGCAAAGCCGAGGGCTTCATCAAGGTGATGGTTTTCAAGGGCCGTCCGGTGGGGGCCACCATCGCGGGCCATCAGGCGGGCGAACTGATCAGCCTGTGGTCGCTTGCACTGGCCAACCGCCTGAAAATGAGCCAGATTGCAGCCATGGTTGCGCCTTACCCCTCCATCAGTGAGGTTAACAAACGGGTGGCAGGGGCCTATTTCACCCCGCGGCTGTTTGAGAGTAGTCTTGTGAAACGCGCAGTGCGATTGGTTCAGCGCTGGATTCCTTGAGGCAAAGGCAGCGCAATGCTCAACACGCTTTCGGGCAGATTTCTGATCCTGACCACGGTCTTTGTGATGCTGGCCGAGATCCTGATCTTTGTGCCGTCGATTGCGCGGTTCCGCGCGGATTATCTGGCCGACCGGCTGCAGCGGGCGCAGATCGCATCGCTGGCACTGCTGGCCGATGATATGCTGGAGACGGAGCTGGAAGCGGAGCTGCTGGAGAACGCGGGCGTTTTCAACGTGGTGCTGCGCCGCGACGAGATCCGCCAGCTGATGCTGGCCTCGCCGATCCCGCAGCCGATCACCGGGACTTATGATTTGCGTGAGGCCGGGGCGATGACCTTGATCCGCGATGCAATGCTGCGCATGGCCCGTCCCGGAAATGAAATCATCCGGGTGATCGGTGCGCCGGTGCGCGATGCCGGGATCCTGATCGAGGTCACCATGGAAACCGCGCCGCTGCGCGCGGCAATGATCGATTACGGGGTGCGGATCCTGGCTCTGTCGGCGGTGATTTCGGTTTTCACGGCGCTGTTGCTGTTTGTCGCGGTGCGGATTGTGCTGGTGAAGCCGATCAAGGGGGTGGTCGGCTATATGCAGCGCTATGCGGCGGCGCCGGAAGATGCCCGCGGCATCATCCACCCGAGTTCCAGAGTGGTGGAGCTGCGCGAGGCGGAAGAGGCGCTGATGCAGCTGCAAACCGAGCTGACCCACGCGCTGAAACAGCGCGAGCGGCTGGCGCAGCTGGGCGGTGCTGTGGCCAAGGTGAGCCATGATCTGCGCAACATCCTGACCTCGGCGCAGCTGTTCACCGACCGGATCGAGATGAGCGAGGATCCCCTGGTGCGCCGCCTGGCGCCGAAGCTGGTGAATTCGATCACCCGTGCGGTGTCCCTGTGCGAGGGCACCCTGGCGTTCGGGCGCGCGGAAGAGCCATCGCCCACTTTTGCAGTGGTCTGCCTGCATGAGATCACAGCGGATATTGCCGAAAGCGAGCTGCTGGCAGCGGACAGCGGGTTGGTCGGGATCGTCAATGCCGTGCCCAAAGCAATGATGCTGCGCGCCGATTCTGAACAGCTGTTCCGGATCGTGATGAACCTGGTGCGCAACGCCCGGCAGGCGATCATCGCCACTGGCAAGCCGGGGCAGATCACGGTTGATGCGCGCGAGGAAGAGGACGCCTGGTACATTACCGTTGCCGACACCGGACCGGGATTGCCGAAAAGGGCGCAGGACAATCTGTTCACTCCGTTCCAGGGCGGCGCCCGCAAGGGCGGCACCGGGCTGGGCCTGGCCATTGCGGGCGAACTGGCCCGCGGCCATGGCGGATCGGTTGTGCTGAAGGAAACCAGCCCCGGCGGCACAGTGTTCGAGATCTGCCTGCCCAAGGGCGACGGCACGATCTGACACCTGCAGCCGGGCGGGCGGGAATATGCCGGCCGCGCGAAACAAATTTGGCTTTTGGGGTTGCGCCTGTGCGGTGCTATGATTAAACCCCGCCGCAGTGGACCGATAGCTCAGCTGGATAGAGTACTTGACTACGAATCAAGGGGTCGGGGGTTCGAATCCTCCTCGGTCCGCCACTAATCTTCGCACAAGCCTCTGATTATCCAGCCATTTTCAATGGGCTGGTGTCGAGTGTTTCAATTGCGCCGGTTGGCAGCCGCCCGCCGCCTGGGCCGCTGCCACCCGCAAAGCTGATGCGGCCGGCCTTACCCTCACAGGGATTGCGGCAATGGGGTTGCGGCAATCGTGTTTTACCCTGGACGGCTGCCCGGTCCGGAAGACCGCGCGCTCGCGCGCGGTTCCGTTGCTGCTACGCAGCGTCGAATTCCTGGGCCGGCCCGAAGAATTCGTAGAAGATGCGATCCTCGTCAACTCCAGCTGATTTGAGGCCATTCACGGCCATCGCCATAAAACCCTTGGGTCCGCATATGTAGTATTCAGCCTGATTAGTGTTGGTGTTCCGGGCAAGCCACTCTGGCGTGATACGGCCTTCCACGTCGAAGTTCGCGGCTGCCCGGTCTTCGGAACTGGGGTTCTCGAAAAAGGTGACGCACCGGCGGGACAAGGACTGGGCGATATCCGGCATGACGTGATGCCTGCCACTGTGTGTGGCATGGAGGTAGGTCGCAGCGCGGTTGTTTGCAGCCATGAGTTCGAGCATGGAAATCATCGGCGTCAGGCCGACACCGGCCGACAGCAGCACAACCTCGGTCTCCTGTCCGCTCTTCAGGAAAAACTCGCCGGCCGGAGCCGCCGCGTTGAGCACGGTGCCTTCGGCCGCCTGTTCATGCAGCCAGGTGCTTGCCAGGCCGCCTGGCTCGCGCTTTACCGTGATCCGGTAGAAGTCATTCGATGGACCGGAGGAAATCGAATAGTTGCGGCGCAGCTTGCCGGTTCCGGGCAGATCAAGATCGAAGGAAAGATACTGACCCGGCTTGTGCTTCAGCACGTGCTTGCCGTCGACGGGTTTCAGGATGAATGACATGACGTCTGCACTCTCCTGGATCCGTCTGTCGATCCGGAATTCCCGCCAGCCCCGCCAGCCGCCCCGGGCCGCTGCGGTCTCCTGGTACAGCTGCTCTTCGCGGCCGATCAGGATATCGGCCAGGAACCAATAGGCTTCGCCCCAGGCGCGGATCACCTCCTCGGTCGCCGCCTCTTTGAGAACCGCCTTGATTGCGGCCAGAAGGGCGCTGGCAACATGATCGTAATGACGGGGTTCGATTTGCAGGCCGACATGCTTGTTTGCAATACGTTCCACCGCTGCGGCCATCACCGGGAGGTTTTCGATGTTCTGGGCGTAGGCCAGAATCGCGTTGGTCAAAGCTGCGTGCTGCGGGGAGTCGCCATTCTGATGCGACTGGTTGAACAATGTGCGGATTTCCGGGTCGGCCAGCAGCCTGTCGTACATCTCTGCTACAATCTCGCGCCCATGCTGCGCCAGCGCCGGAACAGTCGCCTTTACGGTGTCGATGGTGATTTGGCTGAGTGGCTGTGCCATTGCACGCTCCTGATTTGTCCGTTGGCAGACCCGCGGCCTGCATCGTGGGGTTTCCGCCTGAATCATTCAGGCTGGTTGCATGTATGATTGGAGGATTGAAATATGCAACCCAAATGAATATTAAAAACGCGATCGGAGCCCCGGATGAAGCTGAACCTGACAACGGATTACGCCTTGAGAATTCTTATTTTCCTGGCGTCCAAACCCGAAGAGCTGCACTCGATTGAGACATTGAGCCGCATCTACCGTCTGCCGCACAGTTCGTTGATGAAGATCGTCAGCGAGCTGGTCCGGCAAGGCTACGTCATGAGCATTCGCGGCCGGTACGGCGGCATCAAACTCGGACAGGCGGCAAGCGAAATCAATGTGGGGCAAGTCGTTCGGGTCATGGAAGAAAGCTTTGAAGTTGCCAATTGCGGCGAATGCCTGATCCAGCCTCAATGCGGGCTCCGAGGGGTCTTTGCCGACGCGGTCAATGCGTTTCTGTGCGTCCTCGACCGCAGCACCGTCGCCGATCTGATCAGCAATAAGGAAGACCTGATTCCATTGCTGACTTTGCCAGAGGCGCCAGAACATCCGTAACCTGCCTGGTGAGCCGGCAGGGAAACCCGGGCTGGGTACGGGCAGCGGTCAGGGTCCTGGCAGTGTTTTCTTTGAATTTGCCACAGCTCGGTGCGCTTGCAAGGACCTGCCTATGCTGTGCGGGAGACAGGCTGAAAATTGCGAAGCCGGTCCCGTTCGGCCCGCCAACCGCATGCCGCATCCGGTCTTTAACTGGAAAACAAGGACGAAACGCGGCTTAGCATGCCGTCTTCCTGGCTAGGGTTCCGGATTTCCGGGGCAGCCGGCAATGGCGTCAGGGCTGCAGCATCGCTGGCAGAACATCTGTGTGCCGCACCGGCCGCCGCTGCAGCGTTGCCGGGCAAAAAATGTTTTCATAATGACTGTTTTATGTGCAGGTTGCCGGCGGGTGATTCATTTCCGGGCAGGCGGGACCATGCAGCTGAAGTCAAATCTCTTGCGTCATCTTTCTCCGGCACTGCCGCCAGCACATTTGCGGGAAACCCTGCGCGCGGCGGCGGGCGCTGCGGCCGGGATGGGTGTTTGCGCGATGTTCGCGTTTGCCTGGCCGGAGATCGCAGGCGTTCCAATGAGCCTGCTCGCCCCTCTGGGCGCCTCGGCAGTCCTGATCTATGCCGTTCCGAACTCCCCGCTGGCGCAGCCCTGGTCGGCGATCTGCGGCAATGTTATTTCCGCCGTGGCGGCGGTTGCGGTCCTGCAAGCTGTGCCGGTGCCCTGGGGACCGGTCTTGGCTGTGGCCGCAGCGATCTTTGCAATGATAATCGCGCGGGCCCTGCATCCCCCTGGCGGGGCAATTGCCTTGCTGGCGGCACTGGACCCGGTGCCGGTCCTTGAGGCGGGATTTGCCTTTGCGATTGTGCCAGTTGGGCTTCTGACGGCTGCTTTGGTCCTGACAGGCGTGCTGTATAACCGGGCCACAGGCCGAAAATACCCGTTCCGCCAATCCGTGGAGGCGCCTGTGCAGCCGGAAGAGATCCGCCTGGGTCTCAGCAATGACGAGCTGGAAGAGTTGCTGGAGCGTTTCAATCAATCCACCAACATCGGCGTAGCCGATCTGGGGCGGCTGCTTGCCGCCGCGGAGGAGGAGGCCGCGCAGCACCGGTTTGATGGTGTTACCTGCGGCAGCATCATGACGCAGAACCTGATCACTGTGACGCCCGATGCACCAGTGGCGCAGATTGCACAGTTGTTCCGCCGCCATTCCATCAAGAGTCTTCCGGTTGTGGACGGCAACAAGAAATTCGTCGGACTGATCCTGCAAAGCGATCTGATCGATGCGCTGATACGGGAGGGCAGCCGAAAGTTCCGCCCCGTACGCCAGGGCAAACTGACGGCGAAGCATGTGATGCAGCCGCCTGCCGGCAGTGTCCCGCATGACCTTCCGGTCGGCACTCTCCTGAACCGGCTTGCGCAGCATGGGGTGCAAACCGTGCCGGTAACAAATGATGGCGGCCTGGCAGGCATTCTCACGCGCAGTGACATTATCGGTCTGCTTCTGCGAGGCGCGCAAAACCGGTTGGCTGCCTGAAGATGAAGCCCGTTAGGGGCGCGCGGAACAGGCCGCCTCGTCCGGGTTTGCTTATCTGGCTGGCTTGGGCAGCGGTCAGAAACGCGATTGCTGCCACCAGAGCGCCACCCCGTTTGGCGCCCCCTTGGGTTTGAGCATCAGCTTCTGCAAGCTGTTCAGGCCGTGGATGGACCTGGCCATATCCCGAACAAGGGTGGCCTGAGGCGGTATGGATTTCCAACGGATCTGTCACCGGCGGCCTGCAGGCCAGTGAGGACAAGGGCGCGCATTTCCGGTGCGAGCCGGAGCCGTCTCAAGCTGCGGTTTGAGCCGGTAATGCAATATCTGCAAGTGTTGTCCGGTTCAGATCATCTAGGAAAATCGCCTCCGCCTGACGCAGGCGGGCCTTGAGACGGCAGCGGCCGTCAATCGTGCAATCGCCCCCGCCGTCGCCAAAGCATTCGACCAGCGCCTGTCCTTGCTCCAGCAGCGTCACGACATCACCAAGGCGGATATTTTCCGCAGGCATCCGCAAAAAGGCACCGCCACCGGCGCCACGCCGGGTCTCAACGAGTCCGGCACGCGCCAGCCGCTGCATGATCTTCGTCAGATGGTTCCGGGACAGGCGGAACTCAGCGGCCAGTTCGGCTGTCGAGAACCCTTGCCCCGGCTGGCTTGCCATCCTCATCAGCATTCGAAGGCCGTAATCGGTGAAAGATGTAAGACGCATGCAGCTCCCTTTCAGCATAAATAGGTATTTACTGTACCAATTCCGGCGCGTAGCTTCAAAGTCAAAGCAAGCCGGTCAGGCCGGTGCAGCCACAGCATTCGTAAATGCTGTGCACCCGCATGCCGCGGACCTTGCCGGCACACCTGCGGCGCTGACTGCTGCGCAGGGAAAAGATGGAGTGGAACGGCTTAGCCCGGGCGCCATATTCACGGTATGACAACAAGGGGAGTGGAGTTGAAATGAGCGGCCAAAAAGGCAACAACCTTCAGCACACCCCTCTTTGCGGTCTGCTGGGATGCGATTATCCGGTGCTTTTAGCGGGCATGGGCGGCGTGTCCCGCTGGGAACTGGCGGCAGCCGTCGCCAACGCCGGCGGCTTTGGCATGCTGGGGATGGTGCGCGAAAGCCCGGCGCTGATCACCGAAGAGGTCACCCGGCTCAGGGCTGCCACAGACCGCCCCTTTGCGGTGAATGTCATCCCTGCGGCGACCGAGCCCGCCCTGCTTGACGCGCAACTCGGCTGCTGCCTGGACCTTGGGGTTCCTGCGTTTACCTTCTTCTGGGATGTTGTACCCGAGGCCGTTGCCCGGGTGAAGGCGGCAGGCCGCCTTGTCCTGCACCAGGTTGGCACGGTTGAGGCTGCGCGCGCCGCCGAAGCCGCCGGCGCGGATGTGATTATCGCACAGGGCATCGAGGCGGGCGGCCACGTCCATGGCCGCCGCCCGCTCCGCGGCCTTACCGAAGCAATCCTGGAAACCGTGTCCGTACCGGTTGTTGCCTCAGGGGGCCTCTCCACCGGCGCAGACCTGGCCCGGTTTCTGTCAATGGGCGCCGCCGGGATCCAGTGCGGCACTGCCTTCCTTGCAACCGAAGAAGCCTTTGCCCACCCTTACCACAAGGAACGAGTTGCGGCCGCCACCGGCGCGGACACTGTCCTGACCGATGTCTTCGTGCTGAACTGGCCGGCAGGCGCGGCGGTGCGGGTGCTGGAGAACAGCGTGACCAAGGCGCTCGGCGGCAGTTATCTGGGCCACGATCCGGACGCGCTCCCGCGGGAGGCAATCGCCTGGGACGGCGCCCAGCCGCGGCTGCGGTTCAGCACGGATTCCCCTCTGCGGACCACCACCGGCGACCTTGAGGCAATGGCCCTGTTTGCAGGCCAGGGTGCGGGTGCCATCCGCGGGGTCGTGCCGGCTGCCGAGCGTATCGCGGACATCGTTGCCGGGGCTGAGCGCGTCCTGGGCCGGCCGTTGCCGCCCCGCCAAGGAGCAGTCCAATGAGCCGCAAGTCTGATACCCCGCCTGAACAGAAAGGCTATGCCTCATCGCCCTGCATGGCGGCGGAAACCGGCCTTTACGGCTCGCAGCCCTCCGCCCCGCAGGAGGGCGCGGAGGTTGCCCGCTGGCGGAAGTCCGAACGGAGCCGGCTGCGGGCAGACCGGCTTGCCATGACGGTTGCGGCCCGCCAGGCGGCGGGCGCTGCACTGTCCGGTCATTTGCGGCAGCTGCTCCGGACCCGGTTCGGTGGGGCAGGCGGGCGTGTCATCTCGTTTTACTGGCCGATCAAGGGCGAACCCGACCTGCGCCCGCTGATGGCGGAGTTGCACGCCGAGGGCGCCGCCATTGCCCTGCCCATCGTCGAAACCAAGGCTGCGCCGCTGGTGTTCCGGCTGTGGACACCGGAAACGCAGCTGGTGCGGGGCGATTGGAACATTCCGGTTCCGCCGCCCGGATCCCCCATGCTGTCTCCGGAAATCACCCTGGCGCCGCTGGTGGGCTGGGCCTCTGGCGGTTTCAGGCTGGGCTATGGCGGCGGATATTTTGACCGGACCCTCGCGGCAGTATCGCCGCGCCCCTTTACTATCGGCATCGGCCTGGATAGCGCGCGGCTTCCTACAATTTTCCCGCAACCGCATGACATTCCCTTGGATTCCATTCTCACCGAAGCTGGAGAAAGGTTCGCCAAACCAGGGTCGTAGTGAACATCTGCGGATGACGTGGCGCGGGGTGGCTGGCCGGGTTCTGACCCCGCGGGTTTCCCGCTTGGGTGTTTCATTGGCGCCAGCCGATGCTGCGCGCTACGCCCGGGAAACCTGTGCGAAGCCAGCCACGCGCCGCAAAGGCAGCCGTGCAAGCCGGTTTCCAGTGCAGTCAAACTGCAACCATTCCGGTAGATGTATTGAAATACCCAACATTGATAGAAAAATTCCATCATGCTCGATAAACTTGAGATGTACATCGCGGTCGCCAGAGAAGAACATTTCGGGCGCGCCGCAGCGGCGCTTGGCATTACCCAGCCAACGCTGTCAGCGGGCGTCAAACAATTGGAAGAGCAGCTGGGTGTGCAGCTGATTTTCCGCGGATCACGCTATGGCGGGCTCACTCCAGAGGGGCAAAGCGCGCTGATCTGGGCCAGGAAAATCGTCGGGGATTCGCGGCAGCTGAAGGAGGAGATGCGCTTTTCCCGGCATGGCCTGACCGGCCAGCTGCGCATCGCCGTGATTCCGACGGCGCTGACCTGGGCGGCGAAACTGACAGCCCGGTTCAGTGAAAAACACCCCAATGTGCGGTTCACGATTCTATCGCGCACCTCGGCTGAGATTCTCTCGATGATCGAGAATTTCTCGGTCGACGCAGGTATTTCCTATCTCGACAATGAACCCATGGGCAAGGTCAGCTCGGTGCCGTTGTACCGGGAGCATTATATGCTGGTGTGCCATCGCGCTTCACCTTTCGCGGACCGCAAGACGGTTGGCTGGGCGGAACTGTACGGGCAGAAACTGTGCCTGCTGACGCCGGATATGCAGAACCGCCGGATCATCGACAAGAATTTTCGAGAATCAGGTGTGAGCCCGGAAGCCTGGATCGAGTCGAATTCGACCATTGTTCTTACCGTGAATGTGGAGGACGGCGGCTGGATGACCGTGCTTCCATCGGATATGGCCCGGTCTCTGGCAGCGGGAAAACCGCTGAAAATCATTCCCATGGAGGCGGCCGAAGTCGTTCACACGGTCGGGCTGGTTGCCCCGTACAGGGAGCCTCATACCCCTGTATTAAAGGCACTTCTGACCGAAGCGCGGCGGATGTCGAAGGCCGATCAATAGAAACTCCCTATCGCTCAACGAAATAGCGATATTGATGTAACTATACACGTTCTGGTTTTTCTCAGGCAAATTGCCGGAGGCCAGCTATGCACCCTGAAACGCCAGCGCCGTCCGATCAGGACTTGCGCGCAATCATCTCGGACCATCTGCACCTTGAAGGGCCGCTATTGCCCATTCTGCACGCATTGCAGGAAGCGTGTGGCAGCATTCCCCAGGAGGCCACGCCGCTGATTGCGGATGCGCTGAATATATCCAAGGCGGAAGTGCATGGGGTGATAAGTTTTTATCACGACTTCCGCGAGGTGCCTGCAGGCCGCCATGTGGTGAAGATTTGCCGCGCTGAGGCCTGCCAGGCGGTGGGGGGCAATGCGCTGGCTGAGGCCGCGCGCGCCCGTTTGGGTGTCGAATGGCACGGCACAACCGCAAATGGCGCGGTCACCCTTGAGCCGGTCTACTGCCTGGGGCTGTGCGCCTGCGGCCCGGCCGCAATGGTGGACGGCAAGGTTCACGGCCGCGTGGACGAAGCGCGGATGGCGAACCTGCTGGCGGAGGCCGGGGCATGAAGATCTACGTTCCCATGGACAGCGCCGCCAAGGCGCTGGGCGCCGATGACGTGGCCGCTGCGATCATTGCCGAGGCCGCCAGCCGCGGGCTGGAAATCGAACTGATCCGGAACGGCACCCGCGGCATGATCTGGCTGGAGCCCTTGGTGGAGATTGACCGCGGCGCAGGCCGCGAGGGCTATGGCCCGGTAACACCCGCCGATGTGCCCGCGCTGCTGGACGGCACGCTGAAGGGCCTGGGCAAGGTTGAGGAGATCCCGTTTTTCGCCAGGCAGACCCGGCTCACCTTTGCCCGCTGCGGCGTGACTGATCCGCTGGACCTGGAGGACTATCAGGCACATGGCGGTCTGGCCGGGCTGCGCCGGGCAGCGGGTCTGAAGGCTGCGGAGATTGTTGAAGAGGTCACCCAATCCGGCCTGCGCGGCCGCGGCGGGGCGGGGTTCCCGACCGGGATCAAGTGGAACACGGTGCGGCAGGCCGAAGCGGATCAGAAATACATCGTCTGCAACGCCGACGAGGGCGACAGCGGCACTTTTGCCGATCGCATGATCATGGAAGGCGACCCCTTCTGCCTGATCGAGGGGATGGCGATTGCCGGCCTCGGCGTTGGCGCGACCAAGGGCTATGTCTATCTGCGGTCGGAATATCCCGATGCCATCCGTGTGATGCAGGAGGCCGTCCGCATCGCCCGTGCAAACGGCGTTCTGGGCGCCGATGTTTTGGGGTCGGGCCGGGCCTTTGATATGGAAATCCGCAGCGGTGCGGGCGCCTATGTCTGCGGCGAGGAAACCTCGCTTCTGAACAGTCTTGAGGGCAAGCGCGGCGTGGTGCGGGCCAAACCGCCGCTGCCCGCATTGGAAGGCTTCCTGGGCAAGCCCACCGTGGTCAATAACGTCATCAGCCTCGCCACCGTGCCGGTGATCTTTGAAAAAGGCGCGCAGCATTATGCCGACTTCGGTCTGGGCCGGTCCCGCGGCACCATTCCGGTGCAGATTGCCGGCAACGTGAAGCACGGCGGGCTGTTCGAGACTGGCTTTGGGATGCCGCTGGGCGAGCTGGTGCTGGACATCGCCGGCGGCACTGCCTCCGGCCGGCCGGTGAAGGCGGTGCAGGTCGGCGGCCCGCTGGGCGCCTATATGCCTCTCGAAAAATTCGACACCCCCTTCGGCTATGAGGAGTTCGACGGCGCAGGCGGGCTGATCGGCCATGCCGGCATCGTGGTGTTCGACGACAGTGCCGACATGCTGCAGATGGCACGGTTTGCGATGGAATTCTGCGCCGTGGAAAGCTGCGGCAAATGCACCCCCTGCCGGATCGGCGCGGTGCGCGGTGTGGAAACCATCGACCGCATCGCCGCCGGCGACCCCGGCGCCATCCCGCTGCTGACCGACCTGTGCGAGACGATGACGGACGGTTCGCTTTGCGCTCTGGGCGGGTTCACCCCTTACCCGGTGATGTCCGCACTCACCCATTTCCCCGACGATTTCGCCACCGCCAAGGAGGCCGCAGAATGAAAGACCTGATTATCCCCTGGGACAATGACCGCGACATGGGCACCCCCGCGCGCGAGGGCGCCCCGGTTTCACTGACCATCGACGGCTTTGACATTACCGTGCCCGAGGGCACCTCGGTTATGCGGGCCGCTGCCGAGGCGGGATTCCAGATCCCCAAGCTGTGCGCCACTGACAGTCTTGAGGCCTTCGGATCCTGCCGCCTGTGCGTGGTCGAGATCGACGGCCGCCGGGGCACCCCTGCCTCCTGCACGACGCCGGTGGCGCCGGGCATGGTGGTGCGCACCCAGTCGGAGAAAGTGAAGAAGATCCGCAAGGGCGTGATGGAGCTCTATATCTCCGATCATCCGCTGGACTGCCTGACCTGTGCGGCCAACGGCGATTGCGAGCTGCAGGACATGGCTGGCGCCACCGGCCTGCGCGATGTGCGGTATCAGCCGCCGGCGGCCGGCGGCATGACCAATCATTTCGAGGCGCGCCAGAACGGCGAGGCTAACCCGCAGTACATCCCCAAGGACGACAGCAACCCTTACTTCAGCTACGACCCTTCGAAATGCATCGTCTGCAACCGCTGTGTGCGCGCCTGCGAAGAGGTGCAGGGCACCTTTGCCCTGACCATCGAAGGCCGCGGGTTTGACAGCCGGGTCAGCGCCGGCACCGGCGCGGATGATTTTCTGGCCTCCGACTGCGTCAGCTGCGGCGCCTGCGTGCAGGCCTGCCCGACCGCAACCCTGCAGGAGAAATCGGTGATCGAGCTCGGCACGCCTGAGCGTTCCGTCATCACCACCTGCGCCTATTGCGGCGTCGGCTGCTCCTTCAAGGCCGAACTGAACGGCGACGAGCTGGTGCGCATGGTGCCCTACAAGCACGGCAAGGCCAACCGCGGCCATTCCTGCGTCAAAGGGCGCTTTGCCTATGGCTATGCCAAGCACAAGGACCGTATCCTGAACCCGATGATCCGCGACAGCATCGACGAGCCCTGGCGCGAGGTCTCCTGGGAGGACGCGCTGAGCTTCGCCGCCAACCGGATGCGCGGGCTGCAGGAAAAGCACGGCAAGAAGTCGATCGGCGTGATTACCTCCAGCCGCTGCACCAATGAGGAGACATTCCTGGTGCAGAAACTGGCCCGCGGGGTGTTTGGCAACAACAACACCGACACCTGCGCCCGGGTCTGCCATTCGCCCACCGGTTACGGCCTTGGCCAGACCTTCGGCACCTCGGCCGGCACCCAGGATTTCGACTCGGTCGAGCATACTGATGTGGTGATCGTGATCGGCGCCAACCCGACCGACGGCCACCCGGTTTTTGCCAGCCGCCTGAAAAAGCGCCTGCGCGCCGGTGCCGAGCTGATCGTGATCGACCCGCGCCGCACCAATCTGGTGAAATCGCCGCATATCCAGGCGGCACAGCACCTTGCCCTGCGGCCCGGCACCAATGTTGCCGTGGTGACGGCACTGGCGCATGTGATCGTGACCGAGGGGCTGATGGACGAAGCCTTCATCCGCGAGCGCTGCGACTGGGATGAATTCCAGGTCTATGCCGAGTTCGTCTCCGACCCGCGCCACAGCCCGGAGGCAACGGAATTGCTGACCGGTGTTCCGTCGGCAGAGCTGCGCGCCGCGGCCCGGCTGTTTGCCACCGGCGGAAACGGGGCGATCTACTATGGCCTTGGCGTCACCGAGCACAGCCAGGGCTCGACCACAGTAATGGGCATCGCCAATCTTGCGATGCTCACCGGCAATATCGGCCGCAAGGGCGTGGGGGTGAACCCGCTGCGCGGCCAGAACAATGTGCAGGGCTCCTGCGACATGGGATCGTTCCCGCACGAGCTGCCGGGCTATCGCCATGTGAAAGGCCCCGAGGTACGCGCTGTTTTTGAGGAAGCCTGGGGCGTCGAGATCGACCCCGAACCCGGCCTGCGTATTCCCAACATGCTGGATGCCGCCGTTGCCGGCAGCTTCAAGGGGCTTTACTGCCAGGGCGAGGATATCCTGCAATCCGACCCGGACACCAAACATGTGGCAGCGGGGCTTGCGGCGATGGAATGCGTCATCGTGCATGACCTGTTCCTGAACGAGACCGCGAATTATGCGCATGTGTTCCTGCCCGGCTCCACTTTCCTGGAGAAGGACGGCACCTTCACCAACGCCGAGCGCCGCATCAACCGCGTGCGCAAGGTGATGGCGCCGATGAACGGCTATGCTGATTGGGAAGTGACCCAGTTGCTGGCCAACGCGATGGGTGCGGGCTGGACCTACACTCACCCGTCACAGATCATGGATGAGATCGCCGCGACCACGCCCTCCTTTGCTGGTGTCGATTACGCGCTGCTGGAGGAGAAGGGTTCGGTCCAATGGCCCTGCAATGAGGCGCATCCCGAAGGCACGCCGCTGATGCATGTGGACGGCTTCGTCCGTGGCAAGGGCCGGTTCATCGTCACCGAATATGTGGCGACAGACGAAAAATCCGGTCCCCGCTTCCCGCTGCTGCTGACCACCGGCCGGATCCTCAGCCAGTACAACGTGGGCGCCCAGACCCGGCGCACCGACAACGTGGTGTGGCACGATCAGGACGTGCTGGAAATCCATCCGCACGATGCCGAGGTGCGGGGGGTGAAACAGGGCGGCTGGATCAAACTGGCCTCGCGCTCGGGCGAGACCACCCTGCGGGCCGAGCTGACCGACCGCGTCAGCCCCGGCGTGGTCTACACCACCTTCCACCACCCGGACACGCAAGCCAACGTGATTACCACCGACTTCTCGGACTGGGCCACCAACTGCCCGGAATACAAGGTGACGGCGGTGCAGGTGAGCCTGTCGAACGGGCCGACAGGCTGGCAGGAGGATTACACGGCCCAGGCCCAGCGGTCGCGCCGCATCCTGCCTGCGGCGGAGTAGAAAAATGGCGCTCTGCCCAAGCCAAAGCCTGCCTGGCCTGTCCGTCCGGTGCGACGGGCAGCGCCCGGTGCTGCGCAACCTGCCTGAGGAGCTGCCGGTTGCCATGGTCTTCGAAGGCAGCACCCAGGGTGTGATGATGGCGACGCCTCAGGATATCGAGGATTTCGCCGTGGGCTTTGCCCTCAGCGAGGGCTATGTCCGGCATTTGGGTGAAATTTCAGAGTTCGAAACCGCCGAGCATGGCGGCGGCATCGAGGCCCGTTTCTGGCTGCCGCCGGAGCGTGCCGCAGCGCTGAAGGCACGGCGCCGGGCGATGATGGGGCCGGTGGGCTGCGGGCTTTGCGGTATCGACAGCCTGGACCAGGCGCTGCGCCCGCTGCCGGTGCTGCCTTTGGGCGGTGCGGTATTTGCAGCCGCCGAAGTTGCCCGGGCGGCTGATGCGCTGCGCAGCCACCAGCCCCTGCACGACCAGACTCATGCCACCCATGCGGCGGGCTTCCTGTTGCCGGGGCAGGGCATTGTCCTCGCCCGGGAGGATGTCGGACGCCACAACGCCCTGGATAAGCTGATCGGTGCGCTTGCCCGTGCTGGGATGGACCCGGCATCCGGCGCCATGGTGCTGACCAGCCGGGTGTCGGTTGAAATGGTGCAGAAAACCGTGATGGCCGGCGCCCGCAGCCTGATTGCTGTTTCCGCCCCCACCGCCCATGCGCTGCGCCTGGCCCAGGGCGCAAATCTTACACTCGCCGCCTTTGCCCGCGGCGGCGGCTTTGACCTTTATTCCTGCCCTGAGCGGATCAAAAACGGAGAGAAACATGTCGCCTGAGAAAATGGTGATGATGGCCAACCAGATTGCCACCTTCTTTAAGACCCAGCCTGGCGGCGGCCAGGCCGAAAATGTGGCTGCCCACATCAATGATTTCTGGGAACCGCGGATGCGCAGCCAGCTGATCAGCCATGCCGCAAAGGGGGAAACGGGATTGGACCCGCTGGTGCAAACGGCATTGCCTGCGGTCCGCGCACCCGCTGATGGATAGCTTGCCCGGCCGGCCATTCGGGAGCGCTTTTCCCGCCGTCACCGGAGCGGGGCTGTAAAATTGCAGCACCTCTTAAAAGTCGCTGCGCGCCGGGAGGGCTTTGTGCCGGTGCAATGCGGGGCCATCTTGGCGGATGTGATTGGAGAGGGGCTGTGCGGCCACGCCCCCGGGGGCTTGCGTGGCGCCTCTGCTGGCCTCAGCGCAGGGCGGCCCCGTTTGCCCCGATGAAATTGACGAGCTTAGCCTGCTAAGAGCGGTTTCTGATTCCGCAGTTTTCAGATAATCCAATTTCATGGATATCGTTATTATTTCTGCGGTGATTGCATCGCTCTTTCTTGTGATCGGTGCCGCAGAGCCGCTGGCGGCGCGCCTGCGTCTGCCCTTCAGCGTAATCCTAGCCGTGTTGGGTATCCTCATCGGATCGGGCGCGATCTTTTTCCTTCGCACCGAACTGACCGATGCGCTCAACCCGGTGGCGGAGGCTATCCTTGGCCTGCCGATCAGATCGAACGTCTTTCTCTACATATTCCTGCCGACGCTGCTGTTTCAGGCAACGCTGGGGATGAATCTGCGCCGGATGCTGGACGATTGGGTTCCGATCATGGTTCTGGCGGTCGTGGCAGTTGTCGTTGCGACCCTCGGTGTTGGATATGCGCTGTCCTGGACAAGTGCGCTGCCCTTGGCCGCCTGCCTGCTGGTCGGTGCAATTGTTTCGACAACCGACCCCTCGGCAGTGGTTTCGATCTTCCGGTCGATCTCGGCCCCCCGCCGCCTGTCCCGGATCATCGAAGGTGAAAGCCTGTTGAACGACGCCGCAGCCATCGCACTGTTCGGACTGTTCATGGGCTTTGTGATGCTGGGGGTGCCGGACCCGGACCTGGGCGAGGCCCTGGCACAGTTTCCTGTTCTGATCCTTGGCGGTGCGCTGACCGGCTGGCTGGCAGCGCGCATCGCGATCTGGATGATGGCGCTGTTCAGCGCCCATGAGCTGGCAGTGATCTCGGTCTCCGCCGCGCTGCCCTACCTCGCCTATATCGGATCGGAACAGATTGTCGGCGCGTCGGGGGTGATCGCTGTTGTTGCCGCAGGCCTGACACTTAACCTGGCCGGGCCGGGGCGCCTGCCGCCCCAGGCGTGGACCAGCCTGGGCGAGGTTTGGGGGTTGCTGGCTCATTGGGCCGGGGCACTGATCTTCATCCTAACGGCATTGCTGATCCCCCGGCTGCTGGAAGCGGTTCAGCTCTACGATTTTGTCCTGATCGGTGTTGTAATCCTCGCGGCGATTGCGGCGCGTGCGGTCATCCTGTTCGGGCTGCTGCCCTTGCTGACGCTGATCAAGGTGTCGCCCGCTGTCGAACCGGCTTACCGGACCGCGATCCTGTGGGGCGGGCTGCGTGGGGCTGTCACCCTTGCACTGGCGCTTGCCGTCACCGAAAGCCTGCTCGTCCCTGTCGAGGTCAAGCGTCTGGTCGGTATCCTTGCAACAGGTTTCACCCTGTTCACGCTGCTGGTGCAGGGCACGACGCTGCGGACCGTCATCCGCAGGCTGGGGCTTGACCGCCTGTCACCAATTGACGAGGTGATGTCGCGGCAAGTGGTTGCCGTCGCCCTGCAGACCGTCCGGGAGGATGTGGCGCGGACAACCGAAGATTACGCTCTGCCCCGCGATGTTGTGCGCTCCGAGGCAAAGCTGTTCGGCGAACGGCTGGACGAAGCTGTGAAAGCCACCGAAGAAAGCGAGGAAATTCTTAAACGCGACCGGATCACCCTGGGGCTGATCGCGCTTGCCGGTTTCGAACGGGACACGATTATCCAGCGCGTCCGCGAACGCACGATCTCGGCCCGCATGGCGGAAAAGACCTTGCTGGATGCTGACAGGTTGATCGAAGGCGCGCGCGCAAAGGGGCGCAACGGCTATCAGCAGGCCGCGCGCAGGTCGGTCGCCTATGGCCGCGCCTTCAGGCTGGCAGGGCTGCTTCACGCCAAGCTGGGGCTGTCGGCCCCGCTCGTGCGCCTGACGGCAGACCGGTTCGAGCTGCTGCTGTCGCAACGGCTGACCCTGCGCGATCTCGATGCCTTCATCGAAGGGCGCATCCGCCGTATCCATAGGCGGCGGGTTGCAGACCTTTTGCTCGAAATGCTCGCGCGGCGGATCGAAATGGTGGAGACGGCGCTGGATGGTCTTCGGCTGCAATACCCCGGCTATGCCGAGAAACTGGAACGGCGCTTCATCCGCCGCACCGCCCTTCGGCTTGAGGAGCGGGAATACACTGCCATGCGCGAGGACGGCTTGATCGGTGCGGAAGTCCACACAAACCTGATGCAGGACCTGATGGCGCGCCGCGCCCAGGAGGAAGAGCGCCCGCCGCTCGATATTGCCGTGCAGCGCCTCGAACTCGTGCGGCAGTTTCCCCTGTTTGCAGATATGGACGACAGGACAATCCGGCAACTGGGACGCGCATTGAAAACCCGGTATGCCAATGCCGGCAGCATCGTCTTGCGCAAGGACGGCACTGTGAAAAATGTGTTCTTCATTGCCTCCGGTGCGGTGGAGCTGGAAACAGCCGGTCAGACTTGGCGGCTGGGCCGGGGCGAAATGTTCGGGCAGGTGGCCATCCTGTCGAAGAACGCCCGCAGTGCCGAAGCCCGCGCGATCGCTCCGACGACGCTTCTTGTGCTGGACGTTGCACGGTTCCGGTCTCTGTTGAAAAGAAGCACCGCCTTGCAGGATGCGGTGCGGGCGAGTGCCGAACAGCGTGGCCTGAACCCGGAAGCGCTTCTTGCAAAAAACTGACGTTCCGGATCGAGGTATCCGCTGCGCTTCTGGCAATTTGAATGCCGGTTGTTTCAGCGATAGGCCGGTCAGATGCATTCCCTGAGGTGTTGACCCAGCAGTTTCACGCAATGCATCCTGGTTTCGGCGGCGGCCGCCTAATAGAGACCGCTGCGCTGCGCGCTGTTTTGACGGAGACGTCCGGCACCAAGCTGCTTGGCGAGATGTTCGGGTACGTCACGGACCGCCTGTTGGGGCGCGCACGATGATGTGTTCGCAACCCAGCAGGCGGTATTGCCTGCGAGAGGGGTCATCTGCAGCACGCCCGGAATGGACCGCTTTAGCCAGTACCGCCTGGTTCACGAAATCCGGTGCCGCGCTTATAATTCCGGGACTGATTGACGAATGCTTTCCCCGGTCATAGATTTCCACCCATGATGGAACATGCAGATCTGTTGCGATTTCTACTGCTGAACCGCCCGCTTCCCCGGGCGGACTAGGCGCGACGGCGCCTGCCATATCCCCCGGGGCCTTCTCATTACTCTGATACGCAAGCGGGGCGCTTTCGCCCGAGGAGAAGCCATGTTCGATCCGTTTCAAACCGCACAAACCAGAGGTCCTGACCAGGCCGTATTCAGGGGATTGCGCAGCACACCGATCGCATTGCCGGAAGCCGATCACCGGAAGCTGCAAGAGCATCTCGACGATTGCGCGGCCGCAGTGCAGCCGCAGACGACCCTGCTGTCCTATGTGCTGGCAAACAAACTGATGAACGCCCGGCCGATGGCCGATGTGCATTGCAGTGATTTGGCGGTGGGTGGAAGCCATGTCACATATACGGTTGATGGCGAAGCACCACAGACCGGGTTGCTGGTTCATCATGCGGGACCGGAGCCGATCCGCGGCGTGATCCCCGTTGCCTCGCTTCTAGGAGCGACATTGATAGGCATGCGGGTGGGCCAACGTGCGCCGTTGTTGTGCGAGGACGGGTCCATCAGCAAACTGATTGTGAGCGGAGTCAAGCTTGCGATCTAGGCCCTGCGAACGTCACGCAAGGCCGCAAGAGGAGACGCCCCATGCCCAACTCCCCCCGCATCGGAAGGCCCGCCAGCCGCATCCCGAACACCGGGATCAGCGTGGATGAATTTCCACATTCTGAAGGGCTTGCGGATGGCATGCTGAGAGTTCCGCCGGACCGCTTGTGCGAAGGGGCGGGCTTTCATGGGGTGCAGGCGGAAATCACCGGCGGATGCCGGCGGCGACCAGCCGGCCGCAGCCTGGGGATCAATGGCACATGACGGTTTCAATCGCGGATCCGCCAATCCTGGGCCGGGCGTGCAGGGGGGCGCGAACCCGATAACACTTGTGCCCCGTATTCCGGAGGGAAAAGGGGCAGCAGTAACATTCACTGCAGGTGTGGTGCCAATGGTGCCCGGCCCTGCGTTATAAGGGAAATTGTTATGAAAATCGTCGTTATGGGCGCCGGCGTCATCGGCATCACAACCGCTTACTACCTGGCCAAGCAAGGCGCGGAAGTCGTGGTGATCGACCGCCAGATGGGGCCGGGGCAGGAGACGAGCTATGCCAACGCGGGGCAGCTCAGTTATGGGATGACCTCGCCTTGGGCCGCCCCGGGCATTCCGCTGAAAGCCGTCAAATGGATGTTTATGAAACGCCGCCCGCTGTTTATCTGGCCGTTGATCAGCCCGGTGATGTGGAAATGGTGCGCGCAGATGCTGCGCAACTGCAACGCGGAAAGCTACCGCGTCAACAAGGGGCGCATGGTGCGGGTGTCCAGCTATTCGCGCGATGTCATGCCGGATCTGATCGCTGAGACGGGCATCGAGTACGACGGGCGGCAGCAGGGCACCTTGCAGCTTTTCCGCACGGCGAAACAGTTGAAAGCGTCGAAGGCCGATCAGGACGTTCTGGCGGAATACGGCTCTCCCTACGAAGTGCTGGACCGCGATGGCTGTATCGGCGCGGAGCCGGCGCTGGCCGAAGTGCGGAATAAATTCGTCGGCGGCCTGCGGCTGACTGCGGACCGCACCGGGGACTGCCGGATGTTCACCATCGCGCTGACCGAAAAATGCATCGCGATGGGGGTCGAGTTTCAATACGGCCAGGCGATCAGATCCATCGCGGTCGAGGACGGCAAGATCGCGGGCGTTGATACCGAGATTGCCGGGCGCATCTCGGGCGATGCCTATGTTTGCGCTATGGGCAGCTATGCCGCAGGCGTGCTGAACCCCATCGGGATCAAACTGCCGGTTTATCCCGTAAAAGGTTATTCCGTCACTTTGCCGGTGATAAACGATGCCTGCGCGCCGCAGTCCACGATAATGGACGAGACCCACAAGGTTGCGATCACACGGCTGGGCGACCGCATCCGCGTTGCAGGCCAAGCCGAGATTGCGGGCTATTCCAACCGTTTAGGGCCACATGCCACCAATACGGTCAAACATGTGATCTCCGATCTGTTCCCCAAGGGCGGGGATATCTCGCGCGCGGAAGGCTGGACCGGCCTGCGGCCCATGACGCCGGATGGAACACCGGTCTTGGGGCCGACACAGTATGAAAATCTGTTCCTCAACACCGGTCACGGAACATTGGGTTGGACGATGGCCTGCGGTTCAGGGCGTGCGGTCGCGGACACAGTGCTGGGCAGGGCGCCCGAAATCTCACTGGAGGGCCTTACTGCCGCGCGCTACCAAAAATAAGGCAGCATGCAGCGGCGGGCGGGTGCGGTGCGCTAGGCGCTTGAACATAGCAGGAGGCCGGAGGTGGCTGATGAGTGATGGAGTATTTCAGCCGGCGATCTTTGGGAGAGTATCCGGCCTTCTGTGAATGGGCAATTTGGCCCGCGCGTCCGAACGGCTCCGCCAACTTGATTGCGTGTTTGCAGTGAATGAAGCGCGGAGCACGAAGGTGCCAGCCGCGATGCCGCGCTGCAAGGCTTCGGCTTGCCGGCGAAATCATGTTTTTCACCGATTGGACGTTTCATCTGTTTGCCCCGGGCACGGCCGCTGCTGAAATTCTGCTTGCTGAATGCGGTGTGGCGGCCGGCCGGGAAACCATCGGCTTTCCTCAATCAGGTTTGAACAAGCGGGCAGCGCCGGGCCGGTTCATCCCAGTGCCTCAGCCCTGCTGCTGCCTGCACGGGTGTCAGGGCGTTGAGCGAGATGTGCGCGTCGATGCGGGCAAACAACGGCAAGCCAAATCCGAAAGCGCGCGATGTAGTGCGTGATCTGATTGCGGAGATTGTCATTTCCCTGCCAAAGAAGACGGTGTGCAAGTCGAGGTCAAGGGACGCTTGGGCGCCTTGGTCTCTAAACATTCCAAAAACTTGGGGAAAAGGTGGTAGCGGAGGAGGGATTTGAGGCTGCGATCCATAAGTCTCTGTATATATTGAGTTTTATTTTTAGGCAAGTGTACCCATGTGTACCACCCACTTGCGCGATTTTGCTTGCTAATCTCCAACCTATTACCTCGGCAGCGCCGGTTGTCAGCTCTTCCCAGCCCAAACGCGACGCTTGAGCTGGGCGCAATATCCAAAACACGCGGTTGGGGATAGAGGATTAGCGATAGGCTTCAGTTTCTCTTGCCGCCCTTGAAGAGATCGTCGCCCCAAATCTGACGCAGCGGGATTACAAATTGGAAACCTCAAACAACATCGCCGTTCACTAGCTTCCCAATTCTGCCATGTAGCAACTCAGCACGAGCTTCAAGGAATGCGGTGTAGTCGCCTAATACCAACTGGTCATAAGGCACCAAGTGGCTCTTCAAACGGCGACGTACATCTTCTTCGGTTGCCTTGGCGTCCTTTGCCCGTTCCTTAAGGTATTCGGCTGGCGTTTTGGCGCCGATCTTTCGATTTGTTTTCCAGGAGATAAGAGCACAATTCAGCGCTGTGTTGACCATCTGGTCGGAGTATTCCGGGCTGAGAAGAGCCTTTGGATACACATGGTGATACTCTCGCTTCCGAACGTTCTTGGCACTTACTTTCGCTCCGTCTGCGAAGTCGTAACCACCTGCGGATAGAGATACGACGGTGATAGCTCTGCCAAGTCGGTCTTTACGGCTTGGCCACCCGGCGCGCATAAGCTCCGCCACATCTGGAAGTGGGTTCAAGTCCTCATCAAAAAGTTCTGGCTGTTTTTTGTGTTTGGGGTTGGCGATTAGCTTTTTCAGGCGCCTGAAGTCGGCGAACGCACGGGTTGTTGCAGTCTTCAAGTACCTATCCGTGAAGCTCGCGCGCCAAATCGCCTTTCGGATAACTATGCGCGCCCAACCTTCTTCATCAGCACCATCTTCTGGAACCCCCGCCCAAAGTGCCGCTGAAAGGTAGGTGATCACTTCTGTAGGCAACAGCTTTTCGTTGAATATGCCCTCATCTCTCAGGAAATCGACGGATCTGGCAATTCCAGTGACAACATCTTCCCAGACATTGGCGAGTTTGCCTCCAAAGTCTTTGTCCAGGTAAGTGCGTTTCAGTGGTGGCTCATTATTCAACAGCGCACCTACGGCAAGCACGGTGTCCTCGAGTTTCCCATAATCCTTCGCCGCAGGAACTTTCTCATGCAGGTCATCAATCATGTCATGAAGCGAACCGCGTGCTGTGCGCTCAAGTTGCGCTACCACGATGTCAAAATCCTTAAGTGGCGTCGCTGACGTGTTCATGTTGATGAATACGTCTAAGGCAGTCTCTTGCTCTGTCGTAACAGGCAAAGAGAGGAATGGGATCATGTAGCCTGCAAGTCGTTGACGAAGCTTGCTGATAGTGCGGTCTGTTGCCCTGTCGACGTCGGCTTGCTCGGCCCAATTTTCCAACTTTTGCTCCCCCTCGGCACCAGGACAGAGGATAGAAACGGGAAACAGATTTTTTTTAAACGTAGCCTTTGGATCGTTCGCCCAAGCGGGCATCCGGTTCCCGAATTTGTTGTAGTATCGTTTGACGATCTGCACGTCCGGCACGTCCTCGTCCTCCAGCGACACGAAGACGGTGAACTCCTCGTACAGATCGTTGAGGGACTTCCACAATGCGGTCATGCGTTGCTGCCCATCAAGCAGGTTCAATTGCGGTAGGCCTGTGGGCTCAGGGGCGTTCGAGATAGGGCGGGAATGGAAGAGCTCCTTGTCTCCGACTTCGAGCACCAGCAAGGCACCAATCGGTAGGGAGGGTGACCGCAGGGTGTTTTCCAACACCCCTTCGATCTGGTTTGGCCTCCATGCCTCAAATCTTTGGAAACGGGGTAATGTGACTTGAGCCCCGCGGATCATTGCGAACCAATCTTCTACTGACTTTGAGCGTGCTTCCATAAAATCATCCTCACAATAAATCTGGCAATTTGGGTATTAAGTCTTTCAACTGAATTAGATCATTTAGCCTGAGCTGGTGAACTCCGGCTGCCCCTCGGGCCTATCGACAGGCAATACTTCAATCTCATTAAGTGGAATGACGGTATCGACGCGAAAGGCAAGTTGTGACAGCAGGGCGTTCGACGCTGGGTTTCCGGTTAGCATCTCAAAAGGGAAGACGCCTCCACCCTCACTTCGAATGGCAGACTGGGGCACCGGTGGTAGCTTTAAAACCACAGGCTTAGGTTCAAGTTTAAGGAAGTCTTTGATCTCAGAGTATGTCTGCAAGCCTTCGGAAATAGGGGCAATGCCCCGACGCTCCCCGACTTTGATGGCTGTCTCGACGAACGACAATAACTCTGGAGCCCGCTGGGCATAGGAGGAAGCTTTGCCGTATCCGCCTGCTGCATAGACGTCACCGTAGACAAAATTCATTCCGGCGGCCCCGCCTCTAACGGCGGCCTGGATCGGCAATAGTTCCATATAATCAGGGTCGGTGTAGTCTGTGTCGTCAAACTGGAGCAGTGGAAATGCCCAGCGGAGGAAATCCATCACGCGCCAATCGGCCATGACGTTTCGCCCGCCAAGGCCGTGCTTTTCGATTTGGGGTAGCAGGTGCTCTGAGGTTCCGTGCCAGAGCTGAAAGGGGAAAACAGTCACGACGCTACCTTCTTTTTTCGTCCGCGTTTGGGTTTGGGGACGTTGGCGCGGGCTTCACGGATGCGGGCGAGGAGGGCGCTGGCGGGTTCGTCGTTCGGGTCTTGGGGGACCAGCTCGCCCCGAAAGGCCTTGGCGAGGAGCTGCGCCTCTAGTCGTTCCAGTAAATCTGCCGCGCGGGTGGCCTCGGCCACCATCCGGTCAATCCGGGCGAAGGCGGCTTCGATCCGGCGGACGATTTCGGATTGTTCTTCAAAAGTCGCAAGGGGAATGGGAAACGCCTTGAATAGGGTCAGGTCAATGCGGAGCCTTGTCATGCCGAAGGCCAACTCCTTGACCACATTCAGCGCTATGGGAGAGTTGAAGAAGTGCATCAAGTATTTCGCCGATACTACGGATTGGTCGATGTTCATTTTCATAACGTCCGGCGTCACCATCGCGGTTCCGATCTCTTCGGGGTAAATGCATGCAACCCCTGGTGGGTCACCTAGTTTCGTTACCAAGAGCTCGCCACCAAATACCGAGTACGGTTGGTGAAGTTCCTTCCAGACGGTGGGGTCCATGAAACCGGGTTTGTGTGTTTTATACTCGCCTGCACCAACGTGGCGCAGGAAGATTATGGGAACGCCTGCATCACGGAAGTCCTTTGCTTTGAAGATGGTTCCAAAGGGCCCTGCGCATATCGCGTTGGAGCTGTCTTCAGCCAGTTGATAGTTTGGGGTCCACGCCCAACTTAGTGGTAGCTGAGCGAGTTTGAGTTCATCCAGGGCCGCCCGTTTGCCTTTCACCTTGAGCTTGCCAGTCTTTCGCGACATCGCAGCAGAGACCTCTGTTTTAGCGCTTGCGACATCGTTGTTTTCGCTGCGCCAATCCGCCGTCAGCTCGCCCCGGAAGGCGGCGGCGAGGGTGGCTTTTTTGGCGCGGATGGCGAGGGCTTGGACATGGGTCAGGTGATCTTTGGCGGCGCGGGTCCGGGCCGAGAGCTGGTCCAGCTTCTCCACAATCCGCCTCTGCTCCGCGAGGGGTGGGAGGGGGAACGGGAGTTGTTCTAGGTACGGTTTAGGCACACGTCTTTGACCAACTGCGCCGGTCATGTGTTTCGCAGCTTCATCGCGGAACGATTTCTGTCGCAGATATCGCCAGAGGTAGTCCGCAAGGATGCCCTCACTGGGGCGTAAGACGTGAAACTCGGTTGATCCGCAAGCAATGCCATTTTTGAGGTCACGCGCGATTGCAGACTTACCATTCTCCATGCAAGGCGTGATCTTGGCGAAGATGACGTCTCCATCAGCGAAGTGCGTAAAGCCTTTCCACGTCTCCGCTAGGGGGCGCTCCTTTGGTTCTGAGATAGTGCCAGAGTGCTCGTTCACGGCGGGCATTGGAACGAAGCTAATGACTTGATCGCGGTTCGTTTCGGGATCGTGTTTGGGATTGAACGTAACGAGATCGACCAAAGTCGATGCTTCCCACCCCTTTGGCAAGTCACTCATTCTGCAGCCACTTCGGTTGGCTCGGCGGAGGCGAGCTCCTCAGACAAGGCTTCGATCTCGCGCAGTGCCTCCGACAGATGCCCCATGATGGTTGCCGTGATCTCGGCGGGGTCGGTCAGCCCGTCCTCTGGGTCATCTTCTGCATCGCGCAGCCATGTGATGTCGAGGTTGTCGCCCCGCGCGGCAATCTCTTCGCGCGTGAAGCGGCGGAAGCGGCCTTGTTGCCCCTCGTCTTTGCGCTCGGACTTGCCATATGGATCATCGCCAAAGGCGGTTTCGAACGCGGCAAAATGCGCCTCGGTCAGCGGATTGGTCTTGCCGAATGACGGCATCTGCACGCGCATGTCGTAGACCCAAACGTCGGATGTGTTGCCGTCCTGCTCCTTGCCGCGCGTGAAAAAGATCACGTTGGTCTTCACCCCTTGGGCATAGAAAATCCCTGTGGGCAGGCGCAGGATCGTGTGCAGGTCACACCAATTCATCAGCATCCGCCGCAGGGCCTGACCGCGCCCGTCCTCGAACAACACGTTGTCGGGAACGACAATGGCCGCCCGCCCGCCGGGTTTCAGCTTGCGGATGCAATGTTCCACAAAGGGGAGCTGGTAGGAAGATACATTGTGGGTCTCGGTAAAATCATCGCGGGTGGGCTTGCCGCCTGCGGGGCCAAAGGGCGGGTTGGCGAGGATCAGGTTTGCGTCTTCGACACCAGCGCCATGCGGCGCGAGGGTCGAGGCAAGGTCGATCTTATCCGTGCCAACGCCATGCAGCGCGAGGTTCATCAGCAGCAGGCGATAGGTTCCGGGGACGTTTTCAACGCCTTGAATGGCGTGGTTGATCTGGAAGTCCTGATCCTTGGGATCCAGTTCGAAAAAGTCGTCGGTTGCCGCCCTGATGTAGCTGTCAGCGGCGATTAGGAAGCCGCCTGTGCCTGCTGCCGGGTCAGAGATGACCTCCCCCGGCTGAGGCTTCATCAGGCGTGTCATGGAGGCGATCAGAGGGCGCGGGGTGAAGTACTGGCCCGCGCCCCGCTTGGTCTCTTCTGCGTTCTTTTGCAGCAGCCCCTCGTAGAGGTCGCCAAAGCTGTCGCGCTCGTCGGTGAACCAGTGCAGCTCGTCAATGGCTGTGGTGAGTGCATCAAGGTTCTTGGGTTCACGAATGAAGGTATGCGCGTTCTCAAAGATGGCTTGAACGGTGCGGGATTTGGCTTCGGTCCCGATGTTCGCCAAGAGATCGCGATAGTGGTCAAGCTTGGGCTTGCCTTCCATCTTGACTAGCTCCCGCCAGCGGTACTTGCCGGGGATGGCCTCTCCGTCCTTGCCCTTCTCCTGCATCATCTTGAGAAACAGCAGGTAGGTGAGTTCCGTCACATACTGCTGATAGGTGATCCCATCCTTGCGCAGGATCGTGCAGAGCCGCCAAAGCTTGGCGACGATGTCATGGACGGCGTTCATTGTCTGTCTTCTTCCTCTGCCCTGCCGCATGGCTGCGTGTGGGTGGTTATGCGCTGGCCCAGATGGCGTCATTCAGGTCTTGTAGAACAGTTTCCAGATGGTTGTCGAATGCTTGATTGATGACGTCGAAGCCACCGTTCTGGGCGAAGGCACCTTCGTTCAGTAAGGCCGGATCACCGATGGGTTGTTCCTTGAGAGCACGTCCCAGGCGGCGTACCCATTGCCGCTGGGTCTTGGTCCAGTCGCGGGAGGCCTCGATCTTGGCCACAGCGTTGTCCACCCGAGTGGTATAGGGCACCAGCGGGTCGCCAATGGCTGCTTGCCTGATGAAACCAATGATGTGGGCTGCAATATCTGCGTTGCGTGTACGGCCATATGCAGAGCGCAACGCGGTTTCCGAGAAGCCATTCTCATCAAGTGTGTTGGCGATGTCCTTAAGCGCCTTGCGGGTCAGTTCGCGTGGGCGCTGGGTGGCCGCAATCAGGCCGGGAAGTTGGTTCATGTTCTCCCGGATGTAGCGCTCAAAGCTCTCGATGTAGTCTTCGGGCGTGAGGTTGTCGCCAAACACTTCCTCGATGCGGAGAAGTTCATCCTCATGATTAGAGATGAACTGCTTCGATCCGCCACCTTCGGAACGATCCTTCCGGTCGAGAACCTCGACCACACGAGGGGTATCGGTCAGGAAGGTCTCGATCTCCGCCGGATCAGACAGTTGCAGCCAGTCCATAAAGGTTTCGATGTCCTGACCCGCGACGCGTTCAAAATGCTCTGCGTTCTCAGGTGAGATACGTCGCGCTTTCAGTCGGGTACGCACGATGATCTGGTCGCACACAAAGCTCTTGTCGAGCGGGTCGCTGGCGTTCGTTAAGTCCTGTGCGAGCTGTGTGAATGTTATGTTGGGGTTAGCCACGACCGGACGCATATCCGTCATCGCCTGTAAGTTGGCGTAGAGGTCCACCGCATCGAAGATACGGAAGAACTCTTTGCCGATCTCGTCTGCTTTGCGCGTCGCACGGCCAATCATCTGGTCGTAAAGGATGCGGCTGTTGATCCGGCGTACGAAGACCAAGTCGGTGATCTTGGGGATGTCCACACCGGTTGTAAGCAGATCGACGGTCACGACATATTTGGGGCGGTCATCGTTTCGGAAACGGCGGATCACGTCAGAGGGTCGGTCGGCCTTCCCTGTGATTTTTTCCACCAGCCCTTTCGGTTGCGGCCCATACTCCTGCTCTAACGCACGCTGTAGCTCTTCAACCAATAGGTCGGCATGATCGTCGCGAGATGCGAAGATCAGCACCTTGCCGGGGCTGTCGGGTGGGACTTCCTCGGCGATGGTCTCACAGACAACGCGATTAAATGCGCGTGTGTGGACCCGTTTGTTGAACTGCTCGACCTCAAAGTCGATCTCGTCGGGTAACTCCGCCTGTTCGACCTCTCCCGTCTTCATGTCGATCAGATCAACGGTCTCACCGCCTTCGAAGTGAATGCCTGCTTCGTTCAATGCGGTTACGATCCGCTTGGGCGGCAGGTGGTCGATCAGGTGGCCATCAATCACAGCTTGGCGATAGCTGTAGCGGTACACGGGATGCCCAAAGATTTCGGATGTGTGCAGTGCGGGCGTGGCTGTCAGAGCGACCTTCGTGGCGTCAAAGAAGTCCAACACCTTGCGGTACTTGGAGAGGTAGTCTTCGGTGTTGCGGAACTCGATGTCTTCTTCGCGGAGTTCCGCATCCAGTGTATAGCCTCGGTGGGCTTCATCCACGATGATGCAATCGTACAGGCCGGGGGTTAGCTTTTCATCGTCGTCAGAAGCGTACATCATGCGCTTAACGAGAGACTGAACCGTGGCGATTTGCACCCTGTCTTCCCGTTCAGGCAGACGCTTGCCCAGCCCGGCGACATTGTAAGTCTCAGAGAACTTCAAAAGGCCCTCTAGCTCGGTGTTTTCGAACGCCTGAAAGGTCTGCTCGGCCAGCGTGCGCCTATCCACAAGGAACAAGATGCGGCGAAAGCGCTTGTGCTTAAGCAGCCGGTACATGAGCGCGATGCAGG
The DNA here is from genome assembly GCF_055902035.1 of Leisingera sp. SA215. Lineage (NCBI taxonomy): Bacteria > Pseudomonadati > Pseudomonadota > Alphaproteobacteria > Rhodobacterales > Roseobacteraceae > Leisingera > Leisingera sp. SA215. The sequence continues at coordinate 109,347 of NZ_JBVVXU010000002.1, forward strand.
TGCGGGTCTTACCCGTTCCCGTTGCCATCGCCACAAGGATGTCCCTCTGCCCTTCGCCGATTGCCTCCTCAATCGCTGTGATGGCTTCCTTCTGGTAGGGGCGAAGCCCGCCATAGTTGAACGGCTCATTGCGCAGGTCTTCGATTGACGATTGAGTTTCCTGCTCCAGCTTCGCCCGTATGTCGTCTGGGCTGAACCACTCGGGCAGGGGAACTGAGCGGTTTGTTTCCACCCTTGCATCCCAGAACCAGATACCTGACTTCTCTTTATACTGCTTTACGAAGCCGCGCCCATTCGTGGCGAACAAGAACGGTACTCGATAACTGTCGCCGGTATGGTCGTACGGCGCACCGTCAACCACGGCTTCAGGGTCAAGGCGCACATCCCGACCATAACGCATGGCTTGATTAAGCACGCCGGGCACATCGGTTCTGTCGTGCTTGGCCTCGACTAGACCAACGCAGCGTCCACCCAAGAACATTGCATAGTCCACCGGGCCAGACGAAGTCGGCCATTCTGCTATTGCGATGGCATGGGCCTGATCGGGGCGCGTCCCCTTAGAGTGACGTAGCCTCTGAGTGTCAGCTTCCCATCCAGCGTCCCGCAACTGGCTGTCGATCAGCGCACGAGTTTCGGCCTCGTTCAGTACAAGCGGCACATCCGCTGGGATCGGGTCACCTTGTGCGGCTTCTTGCACCGTGTTCAGCCGAGACAATAGCTCCGCATTGGTTTCCTCATGCTCAGCAGCGAGTGTTTCCCAGACCTCACGTTCCTCTTTGGCTTGAGCGGCCTTCTCCTCAGCCGACAGGCGGCGCTGGCCCTCCTCCTCGGCCTTTGCCTTCGCGCGTTCTGCGTCAGACAGCGCATCCATGTACTTCTGTTGCAGGTCGACGAGTTCGGACTGGATGTCTGCCTCGATCTCGCCTCGCGCTTTGGGCGGCACGAACTGCGGGGAAGTAAATGAACGATCACCCCAACGCCGATGAAACCAAACACCCAATGCAAAGGCGAACTGCAAAGCCCGCAAAGCATCCTCACGGGAGCCAGTGAATTCGTGGGTAGCGGTGTTACCCTTCTTTCTGATCAGGTGGAAGGCGTCGGAAACCTTCTTGTCCAATACGCCTTGCCTCAGCAGCGCGTTAAGCAACTCAATCTGAGTGCCGCGCACCGCTGAAACCATCTTGGCTTTGGCAGCAACATGGCTGGCAAGCAGCTCTCCAAACTGCCTGACCTTGATCAATGTCGTATTGGGATCATCAGCGAAGTTCGCTTCTGCGCTCCCTGCAAGCTGTCTGAGCTTTGGGTCATGAATGATCAGGAACTCAAAGTTCAATGACTTCATCAAAGGGTCTTCCCGCTAAATGCATCCGCTTAAACGATACGTGCACCGGGGTTCACGGTGCTTACTGTTTCAGCACACGGTAAAGGGTAGAGCGGCCCAATGAAAGTCGCTTTGCAATGTCAGGGATCTTGACACCTTGATCTTTTAGAACGCGGGCTTGCTCAATCTTTTCCACTGGCAAGGGCACCCGACCCCTGTATTTGCCTGCCGCCTTTGCTTTGGCGATGCCCTCGCGTTGGCGTTCCAACATCATCTCACGTTCAAATTGCGCCATCGCCGCGAACATTGTCAGCATGAGTTTGCCGCTCGGGGATTTGGTGTCCACCTCAGCGCCACCGAAATCAAGGATGCGGAGGGCTACGCCCTTGGCTTCCAGCTCATCAACGATCTTGAGCAGGTGCTGGGTGGAACGTGCAAGACGGTCCAGCTTAGTGACAACGAGGGTGTCTTTTCGCCGCACAAACTTCAGCACATTATCCAGCTCGGCGCGCTGGGCAACCGAGGAAACCTGTTCGCTGAACACCTCTTCGCACCCAGCTTGGATGAGATCACGTTTCTGGGCCTCAAACCCTGCGACCTGATCGGCGGTTGATGTACGTGCGTAGCCTACCTGCATGATGAATGTCCCAATAGCATCTAGAGATGAAGAGAAAGGCGTCTCTCTTTGTAAAATCACTTCATAGAGACAGGTTTCAGGCGGCGCGGTCTGTCTCTGATAACCCCGCCCTATAGAGAACCGGGAAGGGTTTGTGCCCGTGCGCTGGGCGGTTGCGTCCAGCCGATGTTGAACGCGTTGTCATTCTTGAACCGCTTAGGCTCTGTGCAGGGCAGGGAGGCCTTCAGATGGTCTGCAAACTCCTGCCAGCCCCCATAGACAGTTTGCCCCTCGTTGAAGGCGGGAACGACGATACAGGCTGAGGCACCTGCATTGCCGTCCGCATCGCGATGGTCCCATATATGTGCGGCGAAGTTCTTTTCGTTGCTTGCGCATTTGAGGCCCAGTCTGTGCCCCAGCGCATTCAGGCTGGCGGAGCGAAAGCCAGAGCGCACGATGATGGAGCCGAACTCAGACACGATGGGTTCCAGCACATTGGCGCACAGCCCGCGCCCCATCTGGATAGCCAGTTCAGCGTCATCGGGCATGTTGACGACGCCATACGCAGCGGCGATTTCAGAATGGAGGAACTGGCGGAAGGTGAAGTGCTTGGACAGCTTGACGCGTCCGAGCCTTTCCAGTTCCCAGAAGGTAGATTTCATATTGGGCCTCAAGGGGGTGGGTGCAAAGGGCGGCGTTGCTGCTGCGGTCCAATGCGCGCAGGCAATACCCTCCTTGCACCCGGGTTCATTTTCGAGCGGGATCAGTCAAACAGCTTGTCTATTGCTGCGTGATCAATCTGGCCTGTGAACTCGGCAAGATGCGCGCGCGGAGCTCCCGGGGCTTGGAAGGACTTCAGATTGCTAACGCTCGTGATGTGGCTAGATGTCAGCCCGTTGATCGGGGCGAGTGCCAGTTGCCCATTCTGAAGCCTGCCCACGACAAACACATCCCAACTGGAAGGGTTGGAGAACGACTGAAGAATGCAGCCCACAAGATGCTGGCCGTCAACGGCTTTGCGCCTGCATGTCACGGCGGCATACCTGCTGTTGTCAAAGTAAGATGATCTGCTGCCCTTGAGGTTCATCTCATAAAACGCCTTCAGGGCAGCGAGTGCTTCCTTCGCATCAGATCGAGAGGTCCCCGCTGCAAGCTCTGGTGTGACCACAGCCCAACCCTTGCTCCTTGCTCGACAGTAGGTGGGCCAAGAGGCATTCATAGTAAGGTTGTTTAGTTCCCATTCCATGATCCCAAGATCAGACGCGAGGTTCGTCGCTAGCTCCCGCTGTAACCCGTCATATCGCCCCGTGATTTCTTTGCGGACCTCTTCGCCGGGGTTAGTGTCCAGCTCGGCATCCCGTTGTTGGGATAGGGCGAACTGCTCTGCGGACATTTCACACCACTGCGCGATTACCTCGGCGTTGTCACGGAGCTGAGAGGCTGTCGTGGCAGTCTGCTCGTTAGAAGTGGGCGCGGGGGCCGTCGCCACCGAAGCTGTATTTACACGGCCTGCATCGGCATTGGCGCGCATGTCCTGATCGAGTTCAGCATCCATGAGATAGGTGCCGATCACGAGTGACGCGAAGGAGCCGAGGGTCATAAATGCGCTGTGCCTGACCTGCTTGCGAAATAGTTTGATGACTGCCCAGATAATGAGGATGGGGCTGAAGAGTATAAGTGCAATTGCGGTTCCCAAAGTGTCGTACTCCCAATGATCCAAAGAAACGGTCACCAGAGCGCCTCTGGTGACCGGGGAGTTCGTAAGCCGCCCGTAGACAGCCGCTACGGCCTTTAAGCCGAGGCTCTGGACATGCGCCGCAGCCTCCCCGACCATAAAGGCTGAGGAGGTGGCATTACGGCTGACACCAGCCGCTACGGGAGGGGTTACGACGCCCCGGGACCACGCCGTTTTACGCAGTCCTGGGAATATTTTACTCTTTGCTGGAGCCTAGCTCAAGGGGAATGACTGAGGATGCCAAGGGAGAACACTGCTTGGTTTTGCAAGAGGTTTATCACTTGACATCAAGTCGGAGAACGTAACGCTATGCGCCGCTGCAACAACCAATAATGAGGCTGGAATTGCCCAAGAACAGTGACTTCGAAGTTGTCTTTACGGATGGATGGAGCCAACAGGACTATGAAGAGTATGACGCGGAATGGAAGCAGCGGCATCTAGATAAGCATTTCTTTATGCATGCTTTGGCCCCATCATCGTTTCATTGGCATTTTCAGCAAGCCAGCGAGGCATTACAAAACGACTTGTACTTGCCAGGGCTGTCGGGGCTTTTGAACGGTATCGAAGCAAGTTTGCGAACTGTTTGCTGTCGTTTGCAGGGTGTTCCGCTGGAAGGTGATTTGGGGCGCGTAATGAGCAATGGCCTCCTAAAGCAAGCAAACGAATATGGAATGAGGATAGAAAAACTGTCATTTCCGGATGAGGAGGATTTTCTGGATACAATCCATCATACACGAAACCCGGTAGAGATCGTTCGTTTGAGGAATGACGTTTGCCACGGAAACTTCCAGGCTTACGTCTTAGACTTGCCTGACATTGGTGAGTTTTTCACTCCTGAATGTCTCCGGGAGGTCTCTGCGCATCTGCTTGAAATCAGCTATGAATGGACCTTAGAGATATCACGGTTTATGGTTGAGCAAGGATGGCGGGATCCTGGCAAGGTGATTGAGAAACCGCAAAATCCGCTAGGGATCTGGCTGCATCAGGGTACACATAGCGATACTTAGTTAGCATTGCGGCCATATATTAAGCGAATGGATCTTACGCGCCTCCGGCACCGATGACGGTCCTGAAGCCTCTAACGGGCGAAAAACACAAGGCATGGGTATAGAAAACGCGATATGGGTATGACATCAAAGACATTCGACACCCGTTTTCTGAAACAAAGTTGCGCGCTCGGATGAGGCCGTATGCTTCGTGAACCGAGGTTCATTCCGTATCATTCTCCCAATCGGGTCTGTAATGAAAATGTCCGGAAAGTGCGCGGTATTTCTCCAATTTTTCCAGGACGTCTCGCTTTCTCTTACGCCCTACCCACAGTTCCTTTAGGTTCTGAAATGAAAGGCTGGCGAGTGTAACATTGGGGAAATGCTCGACCAGATCGTCATACTCTTCGCTTGTCAGAGCACCTGCTTCATTCGCAATGGATGGTGACCGTAGGAGATCAATTCTCTTTTCTATCTCTTCGAGTTCTGGGCGAACGGTGTTTTCGAAGTAATCGAAGCGCGAAACCGAAGGCTGATCTTCGCAATAGTCCTCCTCCCATTCCAAGGAAGACTTCGGCCCAAGCCAGGGCCAACGCTCCTCCTGGATCACTACAGAGTAGTTTCGCGCATTCCTCTTCGAATTTTTTCTAGAGCGTTTGCGGGTCGTCCCGTGTATAACTTCAGAAAAAGGCCGCCCCGCTTTTATTCTGGATCTGACGGTCGAAATCGAAACATTGTAATTCTTTGCTATCTCAGCAGCCGTATATTCCTTGCCTTCATGTTCTATTTTCACGGTATTTGATCGATTGCGGGTCTGTGTGGTTTTGCTGGCCCAACGCACTTTTCCGGGCGCATATTCTGGATCTTCATTATTGATCCGATCAAGCGATGCGCTGGGGTAGGGCTTCGACCCTACAGCATATAGGAAGTCTGCAAACTTATCGAAGTCTGGATGCACCGCGATATCCTGCTTTTTCAGCTTCTTCTTCATGTTTGCCCAAGCATTATACTCGGATAGATATTTTTCCTTCAGCTCAGTGGCTGTGAGATTTTGGCAGTCGCGGATCAAATGGGCCGTTGTGATTTTCATTTTGTTCGCTTGGTTAAGTTATTTTGTTTAATAGGGAAATGAGCATGCAACTTGGAACAAAATTGATTACCTAGTGCTCTGAGTGTGCAAGTGGCTTAATTCCAGCCCTTCGTAGCTGGTTCGGCATAGCTCTTCATGAAGCCGTGACACCAAGTAACCATCGCCATACCGGGGATCCATTTTCTTATAATCCACCCAGCCCATGATCAGCTCGCGGAACTCTAGGCGGACATCCGCCCGCCGGAGGGCATCATTGAATGCGTTGCGAAAGCTGTGAAAGACCTTGCGACGTGGCACTGAAATGCCGGTCGGCTTTAAGAATGTGTGAAACCTTTTGGAGAACTGGTCGGACATCTTGGAGCCCCCCATACAAGGCATGTCTGGAAATAGCCACTCACGGTCAGACGCGGCAACGAAGTCAATGAAACCGATCTTGATCAGTTCGGGGTGGATAGGGACTTTGCGCACTGAGTTCTTTGCCTTGAGGCGCTTTATATATTCGCCGTCCTGATAGTCACTCCCGACAACCTTATCGTTCACGCTGATGAAGTGAATACCATCTGCTTCCTGAATGTCTGCGCGCTCAAGCTGCAAGATCTCCTGCATGCGCAGACCTGAGAATGCCGAGACCAACGGAACCCAGAACCGACTTCTGCGTGGGTGATTGTCGCCGGGTGTGTTGATGCCGTTTCCGTCGTCTTTGCAACCTGTATAAAGAGGCTGGCGAAAGATCACCTGAAGCTCTTCGATAGAGAACGGCTCATAGCCTTCTTCATGTTCTGCATAGCTCTTCACACGAGCGGGTTTCACCACCTTGACGCGCTGGGCGGGGTTTCTGGCGAGCCACTCCTTGTCGAGGGCGAACTCGAAGATTTCCCGGAGCACCGTTAGGTTCTTGTCGGCTTCGCTGTGGCGTTGCGCAGGTGCGCCTGTCTTGCGTGCATGTGCCTCAGCCGCCTTGCGCAGGCTGAGGTTTCGGTAGTGGCGTCTCGCATAGGGAGGGATCGTCACGAAGAGGTCGGCGATGTCTTGGCATTGCTCGCGTGTGATTTGTGTGATGGGGAATTTGCTGCCTACTTCTTCTTTGAGTGCGCGGCAAGCCGTGAGCAACTGTTCATAACGTGACCTGCCAACCTCCTGCTTTCGCCGTTCAAGGTAACTGGTCACGAGCTGATCAACCCGGATTTCCTTGTGCGGTTTGATTGTTGCGCCGGGCATGAGCGCAGGGGTGAAAGCTGGGTTGCGTAGTGTGGGATGTTGGCCCTCTTGGACGGCTTCCAATTTGCGGCGCGCCATTTCGAGATTGGCCTCCGCCAGCCTGTCGGACAACTTCTGAAAGCCAAGGCTGGCTTTGAGCTCCGCACTGACTTTTAAGCGCCGGTACTCTTTGATGGTGTTGCCACGCTGCCGTTGGAAAGCTTCTTCGTAGTCTTCCTGTTCGAGGAACTGATACTTGATAAGCTGTTGAAGAGCCTTGTGGTGAAAGGCTGTTTCAATAGCGCGGTCAGGGTATCTGAAGTCTCTGCCCTGATCACCGACATGAATGGCGTCTGCCTCTTCGTACTCTTCGGTGAGTTCGATCAGCACATCGCGTCGGTTATCGCTGGTCACGCCCTTTCGATAACCGCCACTGTTCTGCACGCCCTTCTCTAGCTCATGGAAGTAAGCGATAGCGATCTGGTCGATCTCGTGATCGGTTAGTTCCAAAGTGAACCCGGGTTCACTTTGCTTTGGAGAGGGAGAACTGACGCGTGTGCGCGAAAGCTGGCCTTCGTAGCGTTTGATTTCCGCATCGGTGCGGACGCCGAATGTCTTGGCACGCTCACATGCTTCGCGATGGCTAACCCCCGCGAGACGCTCGACCCATTGGGTCTTGCCAATCACGTCTCGTAGCTTCTCTGGGACCCTCCGGCGGAGCTTCCAGCCCTTGTTGTCTTTGCTGAGGTACTGCTGTCTAGGCATGTCTGTCATGCCCAATGTGTACCACCGTTGTGTACCACTGCTCAATCAAAAGCCCTTTGTAAGCAAGGCTTTTCCGCAATAACAACGCTTTAAGGAAAAGGTGGTAGCGGAGGAGGGACTTGAACCCCCGACACGCGGATTATGATTCCGCTGCTCTAACCAACTGAGCTACTCCGCCGCTCGCCGTGTGGACGCGATTTACGGAATGCTGCCTGTCGGGTCAAGCAGAAAAGCCGAAGAATTTCGGATTTCCCGGAATTTTGTTTAGGCTGCAAATTATGTTGATCTAAAATAAGTGCTTATGCCGGAGGAGATGCGCGTCTTAGGTCAGCAAGGCAAGCCGCGGGAGGAGGTGGCAAGCCAAGTCTGGCGAGCCTTTAGTCGATTGGAGCGTCCAGGGCAGCCAGTTCGGGCAGGGGCAGCTGGTCCAGCAGGCCAAACACCAGTGCGCGGCAAGTTTCACCTGCCCAGTCCGCCGGGTGAAAGCCGGCCGGTAAATCCGGATGGCGCAGAACGACACGGCGCCAGCGGTGTACGATCAAGGTGCGCAGAGTGCCGGTTTGAGCCGGGCTCAGCCGGGATGGCGGCGGTGTGATTTGTTCCAGATCCTGCTGTAATTCCTTACAGGCTTTACACAGTTGCAAAGGGAACAAGCGCGCCTTCAGCCAGCCTGGCACGGCGATGCTGCTGACCTCTGCAGCCATCAGGTCATCCAGAGTGTGCGGTATCGGCCCATGCCCCAGGGCAGTGGTCCGGTTCACGCTTACGTAGTTGGGCAGCAGCAGAACGTCGTCCAGGGTGGTTTGGCCGGAGCCGTCCTCGGCGATAAGCACATGCCAGTCGCCCGGCGCCGCGGCGCTGCGGCCGTAAATCCGGGGCGTCACTGCGGCGGATTGGTTGCGGCCGTATTCGGTTAGATAGTGGATTGACGCACGGCCAGCGCGGGCGCTTTCGATCCAGCCGTCCTTGCGCAGCCGGTGCAGGGCGACCCGGATTGCCTCGGGCTTGATTCCCATCGGGGTGATGATGCGTGTCAAGGCGCCGCCGCTGATCCGGGCGCCCTTTTCCTGGGCCAGATCGCCGAACAGCGACACAATCACCGACCAGACCCGCTGGTTCTGCGGGTCATTCAGTTGTTGGACGGTGGCGTCAAACCAGGGGTTCAGCTGTTCGTTCATAGGGATAAACATAGTCCGCCCGGACGGGTTAGACCAGTCCGGGCGGGGGCAGCGTTGCGGCTCCCTGCCGCTTTAACATGGGATCAAAAGGCGTTCATGGTCAGCAGCTCATATTCCGCTGCAATCTCGTCGTCCTGATTGGTGAGGGTGACGTGCCAGCGGACCTCGCCGTATTCTTCATTGCGCGGGGTCTTCTTCTTGACCGTCAGGCGCACCTTGATGCTTTCGCCTGCGGAAATGGGTTTCATGAAGCGCAGATTATCAAGGCCGGTGTTGGCCAGAACCGGACCTTCGTCCGGCTGCACGAACATGCCGGCGGCAAAGGACAGCAGCAGGTATCCATGCGCAACGCGGCCCGGGAAGAACGGGTTCCGCTTGGCGGCATCATCGTCCATATGGGCATAGAAGGTGTCGCCGGTGAAATGGGCGAAGGTTTCGATATCCTCCAGCGTCACGGTACGGGGCGCGGTGTGCAGGGTCTCGCCGATCGCCAGCTCGCCGAACTTGCGGGTGAAGGGATGTGCCGGACCTTGGATCTCAGCGCCGCCGGGCACCCATTTTTCACCGATCGCCGCCAGAATATCTGGGGAGCCCTGGATGGCGGTGCGCTGCATGTAGTGTTTGACGCCGCGCACGCCGCCCATTTCCTCGCCGCCGCCGGCGCGGCCGGGGCCGCCATGCACCATATGCGGCAGGGGGGAGCCGTGGCCGGTGCTTTCCTTCATCGAGTCGCGGTTGTTGAAGTAGAGCCGCCCGTGGTAGGCGCCGGCGCCGATGGCAACCTCGCGCGCGACGGCCAGGTCGTGGGTGATGACCGAGGCCACCAGAGAGCCCTGGCCGCGGTTGGCCAGATCAATGGCGTGATCCAGATCGCGGTAGCCCATGATGGTGGAAACGGGGCCGAAAGCCTCGGTGTCGTGCACGCGGCTCGCCTTGTCCGGATTGGCACAGTGGAACAGCATCGGCGGCACAAAGGCGCCTTTATCTGCATCTGCGCCCTCGACGGTGAAGTTCGCCGGGTCGCCAAAGACGCGCTCGGCTTCCTGGCCGATGATCGCGGCTTTCTCCAGCACGTCGCGTTTCTGACTGTTCGAGACCAGTGCGCCCATGCGGGTGGTTTCCAGGCGCGGGTCACCGATCTTGGTTTTCGCCAGCCGGCCTGACAGCGCTTCGATCACTGCATCCACCTGCGCCTGCGGCGCGATGATGCGGCGGATAGCGGTGCATTTCTGGCCCGCCTTGGTGGTCATCTCGCGGCTGACTTCCTTGACGAACAGGTCGAATTCCGGTGTGCCAGGTGTGGCATCCGGCCCCAGGATCGAGGCGTTGAGGCTGTCCTGCTCGGCCACGAAACGCACCGAGTTCTGCAGGATCACCGGGTTGGCGCGCAGTTTCAGCGCGGTTTGCGCCGAGCCGGTAAAGCTGACAACATCCTGCATCGTAAGATGGTCCAGCATGTCGCCCAGCCCGCCGGAGACCAGCTGCAGCGCCCCTTCGGGCAGGATACCGCTGTCGAGCATCAGCTTCACCGCCAGTTCCGTGACGTAGCAACTGTTGGTGGCGGGTTTCACGATGGCGGGAACGCCGGCCAGAAGTGTGGGAGCCAGCTTTTCCAGCATGCCCCAGACCGGGAAGTTGAAGGCGTTGATATGCACCGCGACACCGCGCAGCGGGGTGCAGATGTGCTGGCCCAGGAAGGTGCCGTTGCGCGACAGCTGCTCCACATCGCCGTCGAGATAGACATGGCCGTCGGGCATCTCCCGCCGCCCCTTGGAGGCGAACACAAACATGGTGCCGATGCCGCCGTCGATGTCGATCATATGGTCGGACAGGGTGGCACCGGTGTCGAAGCTGAGGTCATACAGCGCCTGCTTGTGCTTGTTCAGGTGGCCTGCCAGTGCCTTCAGCATGCGGGCGCGGTCGTGGAAGGTCAGCTGCCGCAGGTTTGCACCGCCTTTGGAGCGGGCATAATCGAGCATCGCCTGCACATCGAGCGCATCATTGCCGGCGCTGGCGATCACCTCGCCGGTGATGGCGCTGGCGATGTTGCGGGCGCCTGCACCCGGTGCGACCCATCGGCCCGCTGCAAAGCTGGAAATCTCAAGAAGGCTCATGGTGCTGTCCTTTTCGTCACGCCGGTAGGGCCGGCTGGCTGGAATCCGATGCTGAGATATATTGACCGTCCGGTCGGTTTATGCAAGGTATTTGTCAAATGCGCCGCTGACAGGGTGAGGGAACGATGAGCGATACGATTCTGGTAGAGGATCACGGGAGCTGGGTGGAGATCGCCCTGAACCGCCCGGACCGGCTGAACAGTTTCAACGAGGAGATGCACAACGCCTTGCGTGGCGCGCTGGAAGCGGCGCGTGACGGGGGTGCCCGTGCCGTGCTGCTGACCGGGACGGGCCGCGGCTTTTGCGCGGGCCAGGATTTGGGCGACCGCGATCCGCGCAAGATGGACGGGCCGCCGGACCTGAGCAAGACCGTACGCACCTTTTACGCGCCGCTGGTGCGGCTGATCCGGTCGCTGAACGTTCCGGTGATCTGTGCGGTCAACGGCGTGGCCGCCGGGGCCGGGGCCAATCTGGCGCTGGCCTGCGACATGGTGCTGGCGGGAGAGAGCGCCAAATTCATCCAGTCGTTCTCCAAGGTTGGCCTGATTCCCGACACCGGCGGCAGCTGGCATCTGCCGCGACTGCTGGGCGAAGCGCGGGCCAAGGGGCTGGCGCTGACCGCCGAACCGCTGCCTGCGAAAAAGGCCGAAGACTGGGGCCTAATCTGGAAAGCGCTGCCGGATGACGAGCTGATGACCGAGGCCCGCGCGCTGGCAGAGAAATTCGCAAACGGCCCCACTCTGGGCCTGGGTCTCACCAAACAATGCATTCAGGCGGCGGCGGTCAACACGCTGTCCGATCAGCTGGATATCGAAGCCGACGCGATGAAAACCTGCGGCGAGAGTGCGGATTATGCTGAAGGCGTGGCCAGTTTTCTGGAAAAACGCGCGCCTGCGTTCAAGGGCAAATGACCATGACCCCGAAAGAACGCGCCGAAAAATCTGCTGCCGCCATGTGGGCGGATGACCACGCTTCGAAATGGGCCGGGATGGAGATCACCCATGTGGATGTGGGCGAGGCGACACTGGAGCTGACCGTGGCCCAGTATCACTGCAACGGCCACGGCATCTGCCATGGCGGCGTGACCTTCATGCTGGCCGACAGCGCCTTTGCCTTTGCCTGCAACAGCCGGAACCAGGCAACCGTGGCGCAGCACAACGTGATCAGCTTCACCGCGCCGGGGCGGCTGGGCGACAGGCTGACCGCGCAGGCCCGCGAGATTTCCCTGACCGGGCGCAGCGGCATCTATGACGTGACAGTGACCAACCAGGACGGCCGGCAAATCGCCGAGTTCCGGGGTTTTTCCCGGGCGGTCAAAGGCCAGTTGTTTGACGAATAAGGCGTGGAGGACGCAATGGAAGACCTGACCCCGAACAAGGCTGATCTGGACCCGATCGAGATCGCCTCGATTGACGAAATCCGCGCCCTTCAGCTGCAGCGGCTGAAGTGGTCGCTGCGCCATGCCTATGACAACGTGCCGATGTACAAGCAGCGGTTCGATGAGGCGGGGGTGCATCCGGACGACCTGCAGGAACTGAAGGACCTCGCCAAGTTTCCCTTCACCTACAAGAACGACCTGCGGGACAATTATCCCTTTGGCCTGTTCGCCGTCCCGCGCAGTGAGATCATCCGCTTGCATGCGTCCTCCGGCACCACCGGCAAGCCGACAGTTGTGGGCTACACGGCGACTGACATCAGCAACTGGGCGGATCTGGTGGCGCGGTCCTTGCGTGCAGCCGGCCTGCGCAAGGGCGATATGGTGCACAACGCCTATGGCTACGGGCTGTTCACCGGCGGGCTGGGCGCCCACTACGGGATTGAACGGCTGGGCGCGACCGTGGTGCCGATGTCGGGCGGGCAGACCGAAAAGCAGGTTGGTCTGATCACCGATTTCAAGCCTGACGGGATCATGGTGACGCCCTCCTACATGCTCAACATTCTGGAGCAGTACAACAAGGTCGGCATGGACCCGCGTGAAAGCTCTCTGAAGGTCGGCGTCTTTGGCGCCGAACCCTGGACCGATGCAATGCGCAAGGAGGTTGAACAGGCCTTTGATATGCACGCGGTCGACATCTACGGGCTGAGCGAAATTATGGGGCCGGGTGTGGCCAATGAATGCGTTGAGACTAAGGACGGCCCGGTAATCTGGGAAGACCACTTCCTTCCGGAAATCATTGACCCGCAGAGCGGTGAAGTACTGCCGGATGGCGAGATGGGCGAGCTGGTGTTCACGACGCTGACCAAGGAAGGCCTGCCGATGATACGCTACCGCACCCGCGATCTGACGCGGTTGCTGCCGGGCACAGCACGGTCGATGCGGCGGATGGAAAAGATCACCGGCCGCAGCGACGACATGATCATCCTGCGCGGTGTCAATGTCTTCCCCAGTCAGGTCGAAGAACAGCTGATGGCAACCGGCGGGCTGGCGCCGCATTACCAGATCGAGCTTTACAAATCCGGGCGGATGGATGCGATGCGGGTTTATGTGGAGGCAAATCCGGATGCCACGGATGAGCTGAGCAGAACCGCTGCGGCGCGGATGCTGACCAAGCGGATCAAGGATATGATTGGCGTTTCCACCGAGATCATTGTAGGCGACCCTGGATCGGTCGAGCGCAGCCAAGGCAAGGCGAAACGCGTCGTCGACAACCGTGGCAAGTCCTGAATGAGGGAGTGAGTTTTGGCCCGCACCATCGCAAAAGACCATGACCAGAAACGCACCCAGATCCTGAAATCCGCAGCCAAGGTGTTTGCGGAAGCGGGCTATGACCGCGCGTCGATGACACAGCTGGCGCGGGAATGCGGGATCTCCAAGGCGAACATCTACCACTATTACGACAGCAAGGATGCCGTGCTTTTCGGCATTCTTGATACCTATCTTTGCGACCTGCGCGACCGGGTCTGCGGGGTGGAGGCGGAGGTCTGCGGTCCGGAGGACAGGCTGCGCCGTATCGTGTCGGAGATCATGCTGGCCTATCAGGGCGCGGACCACGAGCATCAGGTGCAGATCAGCGCCATGGGTGCGTTGCCGGAGGATCAGCAGAAGCTGCTGCGCGCTTACCAGCGCGAGATGGTGCAGGTCGTCAGCAGCGCGCTGGCGGCGGTGGCTCCGGAGGTGTTCGAGGGCGAAACTGCCAAGTTGCGCGGCGCAACCATGTCGGTCTTCGGCATGTTGAACTGGTATTACATGTGGAATTCCGGCGCAGGCTCCAAGGCGCGCGAGGACTATGCGCGGCTGGCGGCAGATCTGGTTCTGAATGGAATCAAGGGCCTTTGACGCCCTGGACGTTCAGCACGAAAACGTGACCTGAAAACGCCGCAGAGTTTCTTTTGCGTTTGCGCCGGCCTGCACTAAACTTGCGGACCTCAAGGAGGGCGGCATGGCAAACTCTGAAAGTTTCGAAAAGTTCTACTACAAAAAGGTCGGGCTGGGCGAGGGCTGCGGCTGCGCCGAGCGGGTGATAGACATTCATGAATTCGACCGCCGGCCGGGGCGGCCGCAACTGAAATCCTTTGGCCGCCGGTTCTCGCTCAGGTCTTTTGCCCTGAAATACGGGCTCATTTCCCGGCGCAGGACGCGGGTGGAGTAGAGGCAGGCAAACACCCGGAGGGGCAGCCCCCCGGGGCGCAATTGTTCTTGTTCACCGATCAGCCTCGCTGCCCAGCAGCGGCGTAATGCGGCGCACGGCAACGCGGCGGTTGGCGCGTTCAGCGGCCAGTGTCCTCACGGTCAGATCGCTTTCGCCATAGCCCTGCACCACCATGTTTTCCGGCGGCACGCCGAAATACTCAGTCAGAGCCAGCGCCACCGTTTCAGCGCGCCGGTCGGACAGCGCCAGATTGTAGGTGGCTGCACCCACCGCATCGGTGTGGCCTTCAATCAGGAACACTTCGCCCGGGTTGCGGTCGACCAATTCACGCAGCGCGTTGCCCAAGGACGCCAGTTCTTCGGCCTGGTGGGTACGGATCACCGCAGAGCCGGTGTCGAAATTAACGGAATCCACGTTGATCACCGGCACCAGCCGGCGCACGGCGTCAATATTGCGGATCTGTGCCAAAGAGAAGCTGCGGCCGGCATCCGGTGCCTGCTGTGCGGCCAGCGCTGCGGCCAGGTCCTGTGCTGAGACTGCGCCGGTGCTGGAGAAGGCACGGCGGTTGTCCTGAAACTGCGGCAGCTCGTTGACGTCGACCTTTTCGGCCTTCCGGGTGTCGTCGAACAGCACCACGCTGCGGCCATCAGGCAGGATACGGGTGCGGCGCAGCACCCGGCCTTCGGCGGAGCGGATGGTTTCCACCTCAACCCCGTTATCGCGGATGACCACAGTGCGGGTGGAGCCGTCTTGGAACCGGTAGGCGGTCACGTTGGAGCCCGGCTGGCGCAGCAGGGCGTCGTCGTCCTTCAGGACGCGGTACTGGCCGTCCTGTTCCACGATGGCGCGGTCGCCGGTGTTGGAGACGACCTTGCCGCCATTGTTGAGCAGCGTGCCGATGGCCAAGGCGCCAAGGCCAAGCAGCGCGTTGCGTTGCTGGTTGGACAGGCCGCCGTCATCCTGTTTTGGGGCGGTATTGGTCTGCGGGTCGGGGGCTTCTGCCGCAGCCTGGGCGTTTTCGCCGGCGTCGGTTTCAAACTCCTCGTCCGAACTGCGCACGGTGTCTTCGGTTACCGTTTCCTCGATCACCTCGGCCTTGCCGGCGGTGTTTTCTGCCGCGGCTGCGGCCGCTGCTGGGGTGCCCGTCTCAGCTGCGGCCTGAGCGTCAGCCTGGGCCTGGCTGTCCAGCTCAACCAGTTCGGGGTTGTCTGTTTCATCGCTGGCTTCGCCCTGCGACTGGGCCGGGACAGCGGCGGTCGCCCCGGCGGGTTGGTCTGCTTCGGCCTGCCCGTTCTGTTCGGCGGCCTGCGCTTCGGTCTGCTGTTCCAGTGCCTCTGCCAGAGCCGCGGGCTCATCCGCTTCCTGGGCGGTTGCAGTGTCTGCGGCAGCCTCTGCTTCGGCGGACGCCTCCGTTTCGGCACCGGCCTCGACACCGGTTTCAGTACCGGCGGTTTCAGCTTCAGCCTCGGTTCCGGCAGTCATCTCTGCGACGCTGGCCAGCACGCTGGCGGATTGCAGTTCACCCGGCAGGCCGGCGTCAAAGGCGCCGGTGGCATAGGCCTTGCAGAACTTGGCAATCCGGCCCTTTTTATCTTGGACTTCTTCGCCTGCGGCCAGTTCCTTCTGCCGCCGCTCGGCGCGGTTCCGGCAGCGCTCGACCAGTTCGCCGATCTCGGCGTTGGTCATCCCGGTGAGGTCAATACGCTTGTTGCCCTTGTCCTGCGACAGGGCGGGCAGCGGGGCTGCCAGCGAGACCACCACTGCCAGCGCCGTGGCCGATTTGAAAATTCCCGGTTTCATTGCGGTTCCTTCCTTGCTCCGGCACGGGGCCGTACGGAGGTAACCGCTGAGAGCAGGAAAAGTTTCCGCGCATCCCGGCAAAAAAGAAGCCGCCCCGGCAGGGGCGGCTGTGGTCTGGCTGGTTTCCGCCAGCAGCAGGCCGTTTCAGAGGCTTACGGGCGGAACCATGCCGACGATGTCATAGGTCTTACGCAGGATCGGCGCGGTGATTTCGCGCGCGCGCTCCGAGCCGCGGGACAGGATCTTGTCGATCTCATCCTGGTTCTGCATCAGCCGCGCCATTTCGGTCGAGATCGGCGCCAGTTTCGACACGGCCAGATCCGCCAGCATCGGCTTGAACTCCGAGAACTGCTTGCCGCCGACATCCGCCAGCACCTGATCTACGCTCTGCTCGTTCAGGGCGGCGTAGATGTTGACCAGGTTCCGCGCTTCGGGGCGGGCTTCCAGGCCCCCGGCTTCGGACGGCAACCCTTCGGGGTCGGTCTTCGCCTTGCGGATCTTCTTGGCGATGGTGTCGGCATCATCAGTCATGTTGATGCGGCTGGCGTCCGACGGGTCGGACTTTGACATTTTCTTGGAGCCATCGCGCAAGCTCATCACCCGGGTGGCGGCGCCCTCGATCACCGGTTCGGTGATCGGGAAGAAATCGACGCCATAGTCATGGTTGAACTTGGCGGCGATGTCGCGGGTCAGTTCCAAATGCTGTTTCTGATCCTCGCCCACCGGCACGTGGGTGGCGTGGTAGACCAAAATGTCGGCTGCCATCAGCGACGGATAGGCCAGCAGGCCAAGCGAGGCGTTTTGCGCGTTCTTGCCGGCCTTGTCCTTGAACTGGGTCATCCGCTGCATCCAGCCCATGCGGGCGACGCAGTTGAAGATCCAGGCCAGCTGCGCGTGCTCGGGCACCTGGGACTGGTTTATCAGGATGGATTTCTCGGGATCCAGGCCAGCAGCCAGGAAACCTGCACAGAGTTCACGGGTGGATTTCCGCAGATCGGCAGGATCCTGCCAGACGGTGATCGCATGCAGGTCGACCATGCAATAGATGGTCTCCACATCATTGGCCTGCCAGTCGACGAACCGCTTCAAGGCACCAAGATAATTGCCCAGGTGCAGGTTGCCGGAGGGCTGAATCCCCGAAAAGACGCGCGGGGTGAATGTGGTTTCGCTCATCTAGGCGTAACTCCCGTCTGGAAATAGCAACCCCGGTGGCTTACCCATGAGGCTTGGATAGGTCAACAGGCGCGGGGGATTCCGCGCCGCAAGGAGCCAGGATGAGCAACCAGCCCCCGAATACCCCCGTCAACCGGGCCCCGGTCAACCCGCTGCCCGCCGCCGTGGTGGCGCTGGTGCTGATTGTCATCGCGATCGAAGCGGTGTTCTCGCTCGGCGCCCGCGGGATCCTGGGCGGGCCGGAGGCGATCGGCTGGAGGCTGGAGGCAATCCAGTCCTATGCGTTTTCCAGCGAGATCTTCTGGTGGATGCAGGATAGCGGGCGCTGGCTGCCGGAGCATCTGCTGCGCTTTGTATCGTACCCCTTTGTGCACGGCGCCTTCACCCATGCGCTGTTTGTCTGTGTCTTTGTGCTGGCAATGGGCAAAATGGTGGGCGAGGTGATGGGCGATCTGGCGATGGTGATCATTTTTGTGTTGTCCGGTGCAGGCGGCGCGCTGGGCTATGCGCTTCTGGTCAGCGGAGGCCAGCCATTGATCGGCGGTTTCCCGGCGGTTTACGGGCTTATCGGGGCATTTACCTTTCTGCTGTGGCGCTCGCTGGCCTCGGTCGGTGCTCAGCAGAGCCGGGCGTTTTCACTGATAGCTTTCCTGATGGGGGCACAGCTGCTGTTTGGATTGCTGTTTGGCGGGCAAAAGGACTGGGTCGCGGATCTGGCAGGCTTTGCCACCGGATTCGGGCTGTCGTTTTTCCTGGCACCGGGGGGCTGGGCGCGTATCCGCAACCGTATTCGCCACGATTGAACCCGGGGCGCTCCCGCCGGCTGTCACAGCCTCTGACGGGGCAATTCCAGCCGGCGACCCCCGCAGCGGGTGCGAGGAGTCAGACCTGCTTGCGGCGGCTGAAAGCAGTCCGGAATTCGGACAGGCGGAAGGCGCCAAGGGCCTGGCCGGCGGCAAAATAGACCGTGCCGCCCAGTGCCACCAGGCCAAGCAGGGACAAGTAGCGCCAGTAATCCAGCGTAAACAACCAGCCCGCTGCCGAGGTGACGGTATAAAGCACCGCGCCCATTGCGGCTGAGGCAACCACGATGCGCCAGGCGCGGGTAAGGAAGCGGGCATCAAAACGGGCCTCTTCCCCCATCCGGCGGGCACCGATCGCCAACAGCGCCACCATCGCCCAGCCTGCGGCAGAGGCGGCAATTGCGGGGGCAATCCAGCCCAGGACAGGTTTCAGGCCAAAGGCCAGCGCGGCGTTCACTGCCATCGCCACCAGCGCATAGCGGAATGGAGTCTTGGTATCCTCGCGGGCAAAGTAAAGCGGCTGCAGCACCTTTTGCAGCATAAAGGCCGGCAGGCCTGCGCCATAGATGGCGACCGCAATGGCAATGGCCGCCACATCTTCGGGGCCGGTCGCGCCGCGCTCATACAGGACCGAGACCAGCGGCACGGGCACGGTGATAAAGGCGACGGCGGAAGGCACTGCCAGCAGCAGCGAGAATTCTCCTGCGCGCGACAACGCGTCTTGTGAACCGGTGCTGTCCCCGGCCCGAAGACGGCGCGACAGGGCAGGCAGCAGCACGATGCCGACAGCAATACCGACAACGCCCAATGGCAGTTGGTACAGCCGGTCGGCGATGAACAGCCAGCTGGCCGCCTTTTCGATGTCAGAGGCCACGTATTGCCCGACAACCAGGTTGATCTGAGTGACCCCCATGGCCAGCGCAGCCGGCACGGCGACGCGGACCAGGTTGCGCATCTCGAAGTTCCAGCGGGGCAGGCCGGGGCGCAGGACAATGCCTGCACGCGCCGCGGCCGCCCAAACCAGGGCCAGCTGGGCGACACCTGCAACCGGGATTGTCCAGACCAGCCACAGGACGACATCGCCGCCCAGCAGGGCGCCGGCAGCCATGGCCGCACAGGCAAATATGTTGAGGAGGACCGGTGCGGCGGCGGCGGCGGCAAAGCGGCCGGTGGCATTCAGAACCCCGGAAAACAATGCGGCCAGCGACATGAACAGGATATAGGGAAAGACGATGTAGCCGTAGCCCACCGCCATGCCGAAACGGGCATCGCCCACAAACCCGCCTGCCGTCAGCCAGACCAGCCCCGGCATGAACACCATGCCCAGCCCCACCAGGGCCAGCACCGCAGCGGCCAATAGATTGAACGCCTGCTGCGCGTAGTGCCTGGCATCCTCACCGGCCTCGTAGCGCTTGGAAAAGGCTGGCACAAAGGCCGCGTTGAAGGCACCTTCTGCAAAGAAGCGGCGGAACATGTTGGGCAGGCGGAAAGCCACGATGAAGGCGTCCAGCACCGGACCGGGGCCGATAAAGGCGGCAATCAGGATCTCGCGGGCAAAGCCCAGAACACGGCTGGCCAATGTCCAGAACCCGACGGTCAGGAACCCCGATAGCAATTTGATCGGTTTCATGTATCCGCCCGTTTTGCACCTTCGGCGATGGCCTCGCGCAGTTTCTTTTCCAGCGTCCGCTGCTTGGAGTCTGCGTAATATTTCAAGCCGAACATGTCCTTGACATAAAAGGCATCCACCACCTGCTCGCCGTAGGTCGCAATCACCGCATTGGCGATATAGACATTGGCCGACGCCAGCGCCCGGGCCAGATCATACAGCAGCCCGGGGCGGTCGCGCGTATCCACCTCGATGATGGTGTAGATCTCCGAGCCGTCGTTGTCGAAGGTGATATGGGTTGGCACCTTGAAGGCGCGCTCCCGTTTCTTGATCTTGTCGCGGGATTTCAAAGCGTCGCGGGTGATCACTTCGCCCTTCAGGGTCTTCTCAAGCATCTGCTTAAGCCGGTGCAGGCGCATCGGATCGAAGGGGTGGCCTTCGCTGTCCTGAATCCAGAAGGCGTCGGTCACGTATCCGTCCTTGGTCGTGTAGGAGCGCGCATCCACCACATTGGCGCCGACCAGTGCCAGCGCGCCGGCGATGCGGGCAAAGATGCCAGGGTGGTCCTCCATCACGAAACAGGCGCGGGTCGCGTCGCGGTCGACATCCGGGTAAAGCCGGATCATCACCTCGCTTGGATCGCCCTTGGCGGTGTAATCGCGCAGCATCTCGGCGAAATCCACATGGGCGGTGATGTGCAGCCCGTGCCAGTAGGGCGGATAGTGCCGGGCGGTTTCGGTTTTGAGTTCGGCTTTGGACCAATCCTTCAGCGCCTCGCGCAGGGCCTTCTTGGCCGACGCCCCGCGGTGTTCGCGGTTCAGCGCCTCCATGCCGCCTTCGAGCGCTGCGCGGGTCTGGCCATAAAGCGCCCGCAGCAGGGCGGCTTTCCAGTTGTTCCAGGTGTTCGGGCCTACGCCGCGGATGTCACAAACGGTCAGCAGCAGCAGCAGGTCCAGCCGTTTGACTGTTTGCACAGCCTTGGCGAAATCGCGCACGGTGCGCGGATCGGCAATGTCGCGTTTCTGCGCCATGTCGGACATCAGCAGGTGATAGCGCACCAGCCATTCCACGGTTTCGCATTCAGACGGTTTCAGCCCCAGCCTGGGGGCCACCTTGCGGGCGATT
This sequence comes from Leisingera sp. SA215, assembly GCF_055902035.1. Classification (NCBI taxonomy): domain Bacteria; kingdom Pseudomonadati; phylum Pseudomonadota; class Alphaproteobacteria; order Rhodobacterales; family Roseobacteraceae; genus Leisingera; species Leisingera sp. SA215. The sequence goes on from NZ_JBVVXU010000002.1 coordinate 130,449, forward strand.
TGGGCGCCGAGGATCGAGTGATCCTGTTCACGGCCCTTGCCGATGTCATGCAGCAGCATCGCCACCATCAGCACCTTGCGGTTCAACCCCTTGCGCAGCACGCCCGAGGACAGCGGCAGCTCGTCTTCCAGCTCGCCGCGTTCGATGGCGGCGAAATTGGCGATCACCTGGATCGTGTGTTCGTCCACCGTGTAGGAGTGGTACATGTTGAACTGCATCATTGCCACGATCGGCTCGAACTCGGGCAGGAAGGCCGACAGCACCCCCAGTTCATTCATCCGCCGCAGCGCGCGCTCCGGATTGCCGTGCTTGAGCAGCAGGTCGAGGAAGATGCGCTGGGCTTCCTTGTCGTTGCGCATGCCGTCATCAATCAGACGCAGATTGGCGGTGACCAGCCGCATGGCATCGGGGTGGATCAGCATACCGGTGCGCAGGGCTTCCTCGAAAATCCGCAGCAAATTCACCCGGTCGGCCAGAAATGCTTCCGGATCCTGCACATCCAGCCGGTTGTGCACCACTTTGTAGCCGGGCTTGATCCGCGGGCGCCTGCGGAAGATGCGTTCCAGCAGCGGCGCGCCTTTTTGCTGACTGGCCTCCAGCTTGGTCAGGAAAATCCGGGTCAGGTCGCCGACTCGTGTGGCATGGCGGAAATACTCCTGCATGAAGATCTCCACCCCGCGGCGGCCGGCCTTGTCCTTGTATCCCATGCGGCTGGCCACCTCGACCTGCAAGTCGAAGGTCAGCTGCTCAGTGGCGCGGCCGGTGGCAAGATGCAGATGCGAGCGCACCGCCCAGAGAAAAGTCGCGGCTTTGGCAAACCGCTCCAGTTCAGCGGGGCGGAACAGGCCCAGCGGCACCAGGTCTTCCGCGTCTTGCACCTGGTAAAGGTACTTGGCGATCCAGAACAGCGATTGCAGATCGCGCAAGCCCCCTTTGCCTTCCTTTACATTGGGCTCAACCATATACCGCTGGCCCTGCTTCAGATGGCGGGCGTCGCGCTCGGCCAGTTTGGCTTCAATGAAGTCAGACGCGTCCTGCGAAAACAGTTCCGCCTTCAGCCGCTTTTCCAGCTCCCTTGCCAGCGGCACGTGGCCGGCCAGGAACCGGTGCTCCAGCATTGCGGTGCGGATCGTGTAATCCTCGCCGCCCAGCCGGATGCAGTCCTTGATTGTTCGGCTGGAATGGCCGACCTTCAGCCGCAGATCCCACAGGATGTAGAGCATAGATTCGATTACGCTCTCGGCCCAGGCGGTGATCTTGTAGGGTGTCAGAAACAGCAGATCGACGTCCGAGGCAGGGGCCATTTCCCCCCGGCCATAACCGCCAACCGCGATTACCGCGATGCGCTCGCCCCGGGTCGGGTTAGCCAGCGGGTGAAGCAATTCACCCGCGACATACAATGCCGTGGTCACCAGACCGTCGGTCAGGAATGTGTAGGACCGGGTCAGGTCCCGGGCCGCAAAGGGGGTCGCGGCAAAGGCTTCGGCAATCACTGCACGGCCGGCCTTGTTTGCCGCCTTCAGAACCTTCACCGTTTCCCCGCGCAGATCCGCAGCAGTGGTGTCCTCTGCCATGGTTCTGATCCGGGCCCGGACCGCCGCGGCATCAAAGATGTCCGCAGGATCGCAGATCAACGGGCCTTGCGGTTCGGGAAAGCCGTCGGCGGCGTACTGCGCGAGGCCGGCAGCGGGTTCAGAATCCGGCGCCGGTGAAGCTGCTTGGGGCAGGGTCAATGATCACGACCTTCTGTTCTTGGATGGTAGCGACCGCCAGGCCGCGCTCATTGGTGCCGTCCGGGCGCAGGCGGAAAATGCCGCCGGCACCCTGAAAACCGGCGCCTTGAGTCAGAGCCGCACCGGTCAAAGCGTCGGATTTTCCGGCAGCCACAAGTGCGCCGATTGCGGCAATCCCGTCATAGGCCAGGCTGCCGATCGAATGCGGCGATCCGCCATAGTTCGCCTGGTAGCGGGCGCTGAATTGCTGAACCTTGCCCTGGTCGGGCATTGCGAACCAGCCGCCCTGCACACCGGGCAGAGCCAGCGTTTGGGCTGGAATATCCCAGCGGGTCAGCCCGATATACTGCTTTTCTGCCGGATCCACACCGGCTTCGGGCAGCAGCTGGGCCAGCAGCGGCAGGGCGCCGGCTGTGGTCGAGGTCAGAAACACCGCATCTGCCTGGCGGGATTGATTGCGGATCGCCGGAATGGCGTTGATCACGCCCTGCTGGGACAGCTCATAGCCGACGCTGCCTGCAATATTGGCACCGGTCTGGCTGGCCGCGCGCTGAATGGCAGTGCGGCCAGCCAGGCCGGCAGCATCATTGCCGCCGACAATCAGGATGTTCTGCTTGCCGTTGCGGGCGGCAAAGCGGGTCAGCCGCCGTGCGGTATTGTCAAAGGTAGGCCCCAGGATAAAGACGTTGCCGCCGGCAATTGCTGGGTTGTTTGAAAAGGCCAGCACGTTGACGCCGCGCTGGCGGGCGGCGATGCCCGCTGCATTTGCGGCTTCGGCGTACACCGGACCCAGAATGACACGGGCGCCGTCCTGCAGCGCCTGCTGCGCAGCACCCGAAGCCACTTCGGGTCCGCCCGCCGTGTCATAGACCCGGAGATCAATCTGCACGCCTTGCAAATCGGCAATCGCCATGCGGGCAGCGTTTTCCAGGCTTTGCGCCAGCACTCTGTCGCCCTGCTGGGCTGATCCGCGTGGCACCAGCAGCGCCACCGGCACCGGTTTTGACGTGTTGATTGTCGGACCTGTGCTGAGGGAAACCGGGTCACAGGCTGTCAGGGCAAGTGCGGAAAGTGCCGCGGCGGCTGTCAGTGCCGCCTTGCGGGCGCGTTTGAAAACAGCAAACATAATGGCTTGAAACTCCGTTCTCCCGGCGCGGCTGCACCGTGTGGGTTTAAGGGCGGATCATAAACGACCAAAAAGGCGGGTCCAGCGTTGAATCACCAGAATGTCATATTGTCCCCGGGGCTTTACTTTGTTGCCACGCCCATTGGCACTGCCCGCGACATTACCCTGCGTGCGCTGGATGTGCTGGCCTCGGCCGATGTGCTTGCAGCTGAGGATACACGCTCGCTGCGCAAACTGATGGAGATTCACGGTGTTCCCTTAAACGGGCGGCGGATCATTGCCTACCATGACCACAGCGGTGCAGGCGCCCGCGCCAAACTGCTGGAGGCGGTGGCGGAGGGGAAATCTGTTGCCTATGCGTCGGAGGCCGGGATGCCGCTGATTGCCGATCCGGGATTTGACCTCAGCCGTGCTGCGGCGGAGGCCGGGCATACGGTCACCTGCGCCCCCGGCGCCTCGGCGGCGGCAACCGCGCTGACGCTGGCAGGGCTGCCTACGGATGCGTTTTTCTTTGCAGGTTTCCTGCCTAATGCCTCCGGCGCGCGGCGCAAGCGGCTGGAGGAACTGCGGGACATCCCCGGCACGCTGATCTTTTATGAATCACCGAAACGTATTGCCGCCTCGGTTGCCGACATGGCCGCGGTGCTGGGCAACCGCTCCGCCGCGCTGTGCCGCGAGCTGACCAAGAAGTTTGAGGAAGTGCGCCGCGCCCCGCTTGCCGGGTTGGCTGCGGGGCTGGAGGAAAAACCAGTCAAGGGCGAGATCGTGCTGCTGGTTGACCGGGCGCAACAGGCCGAGGTGAGCGAGGGGGATCTGGAAAGCGACCTGCAAGCGGCACTTCAGGGCAATTCAGTCAAGGATGCCGCCGGCATTGTTGCCGAAATGCACGGTCTGCCGCGGCGCAAGATCTACCAGCTGGCGCTGCAGCTGGCCAAGGGCGGCTGAGACATGACCCGCGCCCGCCAGCATCGCGGTGCCCGCGCCCATCTGGCCGGAGAGGCGGCGGAAGAGATTGTCGCACGCCACTACGAGAATCGTGGTTACACCGTTGCGGAGCGCCGCTGGCGCGGGGCAGGCGGCGAAATCGACCTGATTCTGCGCGGGCCGGACGAGCTGATTTTTGTGGAGGTGAAACACAGCTCAACCAGCGCCGCTGCCGCCCTGCGCATCACGCCCCGGCAGGCGGAACGCATTTATGCCAGCGCCGGGCAATACCTGGAGAACGAGCCGCAGGGCCAGCTGACGCCGGTGCGGTTCGACGCGGCGCTGGTCAACGGCACTGGAGCGGTGGAGATTATCGAAAACGCTTTCGGCTTTGACTGATCCGCAGCTGCCCCATTGAACCCTGGGGCGGGGTGGGCCATGTATTCGGCCAGTTTACAAGGGATACTGCCATGAAAATCGCCTTTCAGATGGACCCGGTCATGGGCGTGGACATCAACGCCGACAGCAGCTTCCGCCTGGCTGAAGAAGCGCAGGCGCGCGGGCATGAGCTGTTCTACTATGCCCCTGATCAGCTGGCCTATCAGGAAGGCCGCATCACCGCGCGCGGCCACGATATGACGGTGCAGCGGGTGGCAAATGCCCCGGCAGTGCTCGGTCCGGAGCGCGAGGTGGATCTGGCGGAGTTTGATGTGGTCTGGCTTCGGCAGGACCCTCCGTTCGATATGCACTACATCACCTCGACCCACTTGCTGGACATGCTGAAGGACCAGGCGCTGGTGGTGAATGATCCGTTCTGGGTGCGCAATTATCCGGAAAAACTGCTGGTTCTGACCTTCCCGGGCCTGACCCCGCCGACCACCATTGCCCGCGATCTGCAAACCATCAAGGCGTTCAAGGAAAAGCATGGCGATGTGATCCTTAAGCCGCTCTATGGCAACGGCGGTGCCGGCGTGTTCCGGCTGGATGCCAATGACCGCAACCTCACTTCGCTGCACGAGCTGTTCACCGGTTTCAGCCGCGAGCCGCTGATTGTGCAGAAGTTCCTGCCGGATGTCAGCAACGGCGACAAACGGGTGATTCTGGTTGACGGCGAACCTGTCGGCGCCATCAATCGCGTGCCGGCTGCGGGCGAGACGCGCTCCAACATGCATGTGGGCGGACGGCCCGAGAAAACCGGGCTGAGCGAGCGGGATCTGGAAATCTGCGCCGCCATCGGACCGTTGCTGCGCGAAAAGGGCCAGATCTTTGTCGGCATCGACGTGATCGGCGACTACCTGACCGAGATCAACGTGACCTCTCCCACCGGGATTCAGGAGCTGGAGCGCTTCGACGGGGTGAATATCGCCGAAAAGGTCTGGCAGGCGATCGAAGCCAAGATCAGCTGATGAGCTGGCAGCGCCGGGCCATAAACGCATGGATGCGTTATGGCATGAAACCGGTGCTGCAGTGCACCAGCAGTCCGGAGTTGGCGCGCAAAAGTTTCGAGCTTGCGGCGCCGCTGTTCTGCCCGGCGCTGCCCTTTACCCGGCTGCTGAGGCGGCCAGCGCCAGTGCCGTTGTACCTGCTGTCCGCCGGCAGGACGCGGAACCGGCAGATTATCCTTTTCCTGCATGGCGGTGCCTATCTGGCAGGCAGCGCCCGCGCTTATCAGGGCATGCTGTCGCGTCTGTCTTGTGCCGCTGGCGTGGAGGTTGCCGTGCCCGACTACCGGCTGCTGCAAGAGGCACCGTTTCCGGCTGCTTTCGAGGATGCGCTGGCGGCCTGGCGGTATTTGCGCAGCACGGGTTATGGAGCTGACGGTATCCTGCTTGCAGGCGACAGCGCCGGCGGCGGGCTGGCGCTGGCGCTGCTTGCAGGCCTTCTCGCCGAGGGAGAACGGCCCGCGGGGCTTATTGCGCTGTCGCCTTGGTGCGATCTGACGCTGAGCGGGGCAAGCATCGAGGCCAACCGCTTCAGGGATGTGATCATTCCTGCCGGACGGATGAAGGAAGCCGTTGATCAGTATCTGGCAGGTGCAGATCCGGCAGATGTCCGGGCCTCGCCTTTGTTCGCAAAGTTCGCAAACCCGCCGCCGGTGCTGATTCAGGCCGGGGATACCGAGGTGTTGCTGTCGGATGCGCAGCGTATGGCGCAGCGTCTGGAGGAGGCAGGCGGCGCGGTGCGGCTGAGCCTTTGGCCGGATGTGCCGCACGTTTGGCAATTCATGGCTGGACATCTGCCGGAGGGGCAGGCCGCATTGGATGAAGCTGCCGCCTTTGCCATATCCGCTTTCGACGGCGGCTTACCGGGATGGGGGCAGCCTGAAACTTAGCGCTTCGGCGAAATGCCGGCGTTGCACCTGGTCCTCGCGGGCCAGGTCGGCAATGGTGCGGGCAACGCGCAGTACCCGGTGGTATCCGCGGGCGCTGAGGCCAAACCGTTCGGCAGCACGGAGCAATAGATCACGGCTTTCGGCATCCGGCGCCGCAATTTCCTCCAGCACAGCGCCTTCGGCATCCGCGTTCTGGCGCAAGCCAGGGTGGCCGCGGAACCGCTCTGTCTGCGTTTCCCGGGCAACCGCGACCCTTTGCGCCACCTGGGCCGAGCCCTCGGCGCCGGGCGGTAATTCCAGATCGGACACATCCACCGGCGGCACGTCCAAATGCAGGTCGAACCGGTCCAGCAGCGGGCCGGAAATCCGCCCCAGATAGTCTGCTCCGCACATTGGTGCCCGCGAACAGGCGCGGTTGGCATCAGCCAGATAACCGCATTTGCAGGGATTGGCCGCAGCGACCAGCATGAAACGGCTGGGGTATTTCACGTGTGCGTTGGCGCGCGCCACCATCACCTCTCCGGATTCCAGCGGCTGGCGCAGCGTTTCCAGCACGGGACGGCCGAACTCAGGCAGCTCATCCAGAAACAGCACCCCATTATGCGCCAGGCTGATTTCCCCCGGCTGCGCCCGCCGTCCGCCACCGGCAATCGCGGCCATGGAGGCGGTGTGATGCGGTTCGCGGAAAGGGCGGGCGCGGCTGATGCCGCCTGCATCAATCAGGCCGCACAAGGAATGGATCATCGAGGTTTCCAATGCCTCGGCCGGTGACAGCGGCGGCAGAATCGAAGGCAGCCGCGCCGCCAGCATCGATTTGCCGGACCCGGGCGGCCCGATCATCAGCATGTGGTGACGCCCCGCGGCAGCAATCTCCAGCGCTCTTTTGGCTTGTTCCTGGCCCTTGACGTCGCGCAGGTCCTTGCCGCCCAGCCCGCTGACGGCCTCGCCCGGGGCGGAGGGTTCAATGCGCCGCTGGCCGGTGAAGTGCTGTACCACTTCGGTCAGCGTGGCGGCACCGATCACCTGTGCTGCATCGACCCAGGCGGCCTCGGGGCCGGATGGTTTCGGGCAGAGCAGCATCCGCCCTTCCTCTGCTGCGGTGACGGCCGCGGGCAGCGCACCCGCGACAGGCATCAGCTGGCCGTCCAGCGACAGTTCGCCCAGCGCGATGGTCTCCTCGGCCTTTTCCGCTGGTAGGATTCCAATTGCCGCCAGCAGAGCCAGCGCAATCGGCAGATCGAAATGACTGCCTTCCTTGGGCAGGTCAGCGGGTGACAGGTTGACGGTGATCCGGCGGGAGGGCAGGGCGATGGACATCGCCGCAAAGGCAGCACGCACCCGTTCCCGGGCCTCGGACACCGCTTTGTCCGGCAATCCGACGACGGAAAACGCCGGCAGGCCGGGCGCGACGGCGCATTGCACCTCGACCAAGCGGGCCTCAACCCCCTGAAAGGCAACTGTGTAGGACCGTGCTGTCATTTCTCCCCGCCCCTTCTGGTTCAGGGAGAAAGGCTTGGTGTTCGTGGTTTCCGAGTCGTTAACGTTTGGGGTGCCACCGGGCGAATTCACGCAGAATTCGCGCTGGCGGCCGGTTCAATCCAGAGACCAAGGCCGCCGCGGCAGATCCCGCGCATAAGGTTCCGGATCGTAGCTGACCTCATGTGCCTGTTCTTGCCAGCGCAGAACGGCCGGATCGGACAGCAGCAGCTTGCAATAGGCGTGCGTTGCGGCAGAGACCGGCAGCCCGTAGCCGATGATGCGTGCGGCAACCGGGGTGTAGAACACCTCCGCCAGCGAATACTCTCCGAACAGATAACCGTCTGCCAGGCCGGAAACGTTGCGCGCATGGGCGAACAGCGTTTCAATTCGGTCCAGGTCCGCCTGAACGGCGCCGGACGTCTCAAACTCTTGGTAGATATGTGCCAGCTGCATCGGGCATTCGCCGCGCAGCGCGCCAAAGCCCGCGACCATTTCGGCCGCCAGCCAGCGAGCGGCGGCTCGCTGTGCGGGATCCGCGGGCCAAAGCCCGGCGTCCGGGTTCTGTTCGGCCAGCGTCTCGGCTATCGCCAGGCTTTCGCCTACAACTGTGCCCTCTGGTGTGCGCAGCGCGGGCACCAGCCGGGCCGGGGCCAGATGCGCCATTTCTTCCGCCATGGTTCCTGAGTACAACCCCACCAGATGCACCGTATGGGGAAGAGCAAATTTTTCGAGCATGAGCCAGCCGCGCAATGACCAGCTGGAGAACATGCGGTCGCCGATATAGATTTCATAAGCCATGAGGTAAGGCTACTGCGTGCATTATCATTCTGAAATGGAATGTTTGTGATGCATTGAATCACGGAAGGTGATTTATGGCGCCTGTCTTCCAGCCATCACGGCCCACAGCGACATCGGTGACCGACAGGTTGTCGATCCGATGGCTGAAGGCCTCTGCGGAAGTCAGTAACTCTGCCCGCTGTATCTGGGTCAGTATTTGCCCGAAATGCCCCACGACGATCAAGTCGCGGCCCTGATTCGCGTTGATCAGCCCGTCAACCGCCGCATTCACCCGGTCACAGACCTGATGCCAGCTTTCGCCGCCCGGCGGGGTCACGTCGCCCGGCGTTTCCCAATAGGCCCGGATCCGGTCCGGGTCCTCGGCGTCCACCTCGGCCCAGGTTCTCAGCTCCCAAGCGCCGAAATGGATTTCACGCAACGCCGCGACATGGGGGAGGCGCTGACGGCTGCCCTGGATCGCGCTGGCTGTATCAACTGCGCGCGACAGGTCGGAGGAGACGATTAATGCGTCAGCCGGCAGGTAATCCGACAGTCGTTTCAGCGCGGAGGTGTCGGACAGGTCTGCCGGCAGATCCGACCAGCCGACCATGCATTTGGCGTGTGTAGGCCCGTGCCGCACCAGGAACAACCGGGTGGTCATAACGCCCCCTTCAGCAGCAGCGGCAGCCCGGCGGTCACCTGCACAACCGTATCTGCACGCGTTGCCAGTGCGATATTGAGCCGCCCCTGCGCCTCGCGGAAACGGCGGGCCAGTTTATTCTCGGGCACAATCCCTAGGCCGGTTTCGTTGGAAACCACTACCAGGTCTGCACGGCAGCGGCCGATTGCTGCCAGCAGGTTTTCCTGTGCAAGATTCAGGTCATTCCCGGCCAGCAGATGGTTGGTCAGCCACATGGTGGCGCAGTCCATCAGGCAAATTTGTTTTGCGGTCAGCGCATCCAGAACCCGGCTGGCTGTTTCCGGTTCTTCGACAGTTGTCCACCCCGAACCCCTTTGCATGAGATGGCGGGACACTTTCTCGCGCATTTCGCTGTCAAAAATTTGTGCAGTCGCCCAGTAAAACCTGTCTTTTCCGGTGTTTGTACAGATCTGTTCGGCAAAGGCCGACTTTCCAGAGGCCGCCCCCCCTAGAATAAAAGTTACATTTGCAGGCATTTTTTGCTAACCTGTAAGAACGAAGCCGTTCCTGTGGGTAAACGCAGGGCCCGGTTAAGACAAGAGACCGCAGTATCCCGGGGTTCCACTTATTAAGGCCGGGAAAGTCTGCGCAGGGGCCAAAAACCATTTTTCTTTTCCATTTTTTGGCCTGTGGATATGGCAAAAGTCGTATCCAGTGCGCTGCTGCTGCCGGCCTATAGAAGACCCGGGCTCAACTTTGTTCCATATGCGTCCCCAGGCATCGGTGGTTTGTTAATTAGTTTCCGGGGGGAAATAAAATGGCACTAGATTCCACAATCGAAAACCCATTGCCGCGGCAGGCGATGAAGGCAGAGCTTTTGGATGCTGAAACCGAGCGGCGTCTGGCTTACGCATGGCGCGATGACCGCGATGTAAAGTCGCTGCACCGGCTCATCAACGCTTACATGCGCCTGGCAATTTCCATGGCGGCCAAGTTCAAGCGCTACGGGGCGCCGATGAACGATCTGATACAGGAGGCGGGTCTGGGGCTGATGAAGGCCGCCGACAAATTTGATCCGGACCGGGGGGTTCGGTTTTCGACCTATGCGGTCTGGTGGATCAAAGCGTCGATTCAGGACTATGTCATGCGCAACTGGTCGATGGTGCGCACCGGTTCCACGTCGTCACAGAAATCGCTGTTTTTCAACATGCGCCGGGTGCAGGCGCAACTGGAGCGCGAGGCCCGTTCGTCGGGCGCGCGGCTGGACCGGCATCAGCTGCATCAGAAGATTGCGACTGAAATCGGGGTGCCGCTGCGCGACGTTGAGATGATGGAGGGGCGCCTGTCTGGTGCCGACTTTTCGCTCAATGCGGTGCAGTCCAGCGATGAGGAAGGCCGCGAGTGGATAGACGCACTGGAAGATGACACGTCTCAGGCTGATGAGCTGGTCCAGGAGCGGCACGACCGCCGCCAGCTGCGCAAATGGCTGGTTTCTGCGCTGCAGGCGCTGAATGACCGTGAGCGCTTCATCATCACCGAACGCAAGCTGCGGGAACGCCCGCGCACCTTGGAAAGCCTGGGAACCGAACTGGGGCTCTCCAAGGAACGGGTCCGCCAGCTGGAGGCCGGGGCGTTCCAGAAAATGCGCAAAAGCCTTGAGGGCCAGTCGCGCGAGGTGCACAGACTGCTTTCATGAGAGAGCAGATAAATTTCCTTAAAATCGTGTTGAGCGCCGCCGGTCTGGCGGCGCTCAGCATGTCTGGCGTCCGGGCGGATGAGGTGTCCGCGGCAGCCCGGCTGCTGGGCGGCGCAGATGTTGTGATTCTCGGTGAGGTGCATGACAATCCTGTGCATCACCAGCGGCAGGCATTGCTGCTGGCACAGCTGCAACCCAAGGCTGTGGTCTGGGAGATGATCACAGCAATGCAGGCAGCTGCATTGGATCCTGAAACGCTGACGAATGCAAAGCGGACGGCCCGGCAGCTGGATTGGGTGAATTCCGGTTGGCCGGACTTCAGCCTTTATGCCCCGGTATTTGCCGCTGCTGCGAGTGCCCGCCAGTATGGCGCACAGGTGCCGCGGTCCGCGGCTGCGGAGGCTTTGAAAAACGGCGTGGCTGCCTATTACGGGGCTGAAGACGCGGCCCGCTTTGGCCTTGACCGGCCGCTGCCGGAGGCAGAGCAGGCCGCGCGTGAGGCGGACCAGCAGGCCAATCATTGCAATGCGATGCCGGTTGAGATGCTGCCTGTCCTGGTGGAGTTCCAACGCCTGCGGGACGCTGCCCTGGCAGAGGCCGCGGATAAGGCACTTGCGGAAACCGGCGGTCCAGTGGCCGTGATCACCGGCAATGGCCATGCCCGCACCGACCGCGGACTGGCGGTCTACTTGGCCCGGGCCCGTCCAGCGGTGCGGATCCGCAGCCTGGGCCAGTCCGAGGGCGGACAGATCAGCGGAAAATTTGATCTGCTGCTTGACGCGGGCGCTGCAGTCAGCCGTCCGGATCCCTGCCTGGCCTTCCTGAACGGCGGCTGACAGGCGCCAGTTGGCGAGGCGCCAGGCTGCTTGAAAACGGCACCGCGCCGTGCGCAGCCCGGCGCCCGGCCCAACGCCGCCAGGGGCGGCGGCCACAGGCCGGTGCCGCGCGGGGGCGGGAGCCATTGGCTTTGGAACTCTGCCGCCGGGAAAACCGTTTCACACTTTTGCCGCAGCGCAGTAAGGTCGCGGTAAATGGGATAAGGGCGGACAAATGCTGGCTGGCAGACATATTCTTTTGATTATCAGCGGCGGCATCGCGGCCTATAAGTCGCTGGAGCTGATCCGCCGCCTGCAGGACAAGGGGGCGCGCGTGACCCCGGTTCTGACCAAGTCCGGCGCCGAATTTGTGACGCCCCTGTCGGTCTCGGCACTTGCCGGAACCGCTGTGCACCAGGAGCTGTTCGACCTGACCTCTGAGGCCGAGATGGGCCATATCCAGCTATCGCGCAGCGCCGATCTCTTGGTGGTGGCGCCGGCCACGGCGGACCTGATGGCCAAGATGGCGCACGGCCACTCCAATGATCTTGCCTCAACCCTGCTGCTGGCCACCGACACCCCGGTGCTGCTGGCGCCAGCGATGAATGTGCGCATGTGGGAGCATCCGGCGACACAACGCAACATCGCGGTTCTGAAGGAGGACGGGGTGTCTTTCGCGGGTCCGAATGACGGCAGTATGGCGTGCGGTGAATTCGGCACCGGCCGGATGGCGGAACCGGATGAAATTCTGGCTGCTATCACCGCCAAGCTTTCGGATGGGCCCTTGAATGGCAGGCGTATTCTGGTGACCTCAGGGCCGACGCATGAGCCGATCGACCCGGTACGCTACATCGCCAACCGCTCCTCGGGGGCGCAGGGGGCAGCTGTAGCCCGTGCGCTGCGCGATCTGGGTGCGGAAGTGGTGTTTGTCACAGGCCCGGCAGCGGTGCGCCCTCCCGAGGGGGTGCAGGTGGTCGAGGTGGAAAGTGCCCGTGAAATGGAGGCGGCCGTGCAAGCGGCATTGCCCGCTGATGCCGGGATCTTTGCCGCCGCGGTGGCAGATTGGCGGGTTGCCAGCGCCTCGGACCGCAAGCTGAAAAAATCCAAGGACGGGCTGCCTGTGCTGGAATTTGCAGAAAACCCGGACATTCTGAGAACAGTTGCACAGATGACAACGGGACGTCCCAAGCTGGTGGTTGGCTTTGCCGCTGAGACCAACGACGTGGTGGAAAACGCCACCGCCAAGCGCAAGCGCAAGGGCTGTGATTGGATCGTTGCAAATGACGTCTCTCCCGCGACCGGAATCATGGGCGGCAGTGAAAACGCGGTGGTGCTGATCTCTGATGATGGCGCCGAGGACTGGCCGCGTATGGGCAAGGATGAGGTGGCCCGCAAACTGGCAACGCGGGTCGCTGCGGCGCTGGCCGGGTGAGTTTGAGTATTTGAACAAAGAAGAAGCAGGGGAGCAGCAATGGTTGCCATCCGTGTAATCCACGACGAAGACGCGGACCGGAATGTGCCGCTGCCCGCCTATCAAACGGCAGGTGCAGCCGGGGCGGACATCCGTGCCAATTTGCCGGACCGGGACGCACTGATGCTGGAACCCGGTGCCAGGGTGCTGGTGCCAACCGGGTTGCGGCTGGAAATTCCTGCAGGCTACGAGGTGCAGATCCGCCCGCGCTCCGGGCTGGCGCTGAAGCACGGGATCACACTGCCCAACACGCCCGGAACAATCGACAGTGACTACCGCGGCCCCCTGGGCGTGATCCTCCTCAATGCAGGGCAGGAGCCCTTTGCAATCCGCCATGGCGAGCGCATCGCGCAACTGGTGGTCGCGCCGGTGCTGCAAGCCCGGTTCGAGCTTGCGGAGGCGCTCACAGGCACCAGCCGCGGCGACGGCGGCTTTGGGTCCACCGGGCGCGGCTGATGCTTCGCATTCTGTTTCTGGCAGCGCTGATTTGGTGGGGCGGGCGATTTCTCGGCCTGCCGCGCAACCTGCGTTTCGGTTTGCTTTCTGTACTGTTTGCGACCGTGCTGGCGGTGCAGTTGACCCTGCCGGACGGGCACCCCTTGCGCGAAGGCACCGGCGGCACGCTGGCGCCCTGGCTGCTCTTGGGCGGCTTTGCTCTTGTGGCTGGGGTTTATGCGCGTATCGTGGCCGGCCTTAAGACCCGCGCCCAGCCTCAGGACACGCAGATGAGCCAGCCCGCAAGCACCTTCACTGAAAGCGAACTTGACCGCTACGCCCGCCATATCGTCCTGCGGGAGCTGGGCGGTCCGGGGCAGAAGAGGCTGAAGCAGGCCAAGGTGCTGGTGATCGGTGCCGGCGGCCTTGGCGCCCCTGCCTTGCAGTATCTGGCTGCCGCCGGAACGGGGACCGTCGGGGTGATCGACGATGACGTGGTCGACAATGCCAACCTGCAGCGCCAGGTGATCCATCGCGACGCAGACATCGGCAAGCCAAAGGTGTTTTCGGCCCAGGCCGCGATGCAGGCGCAAAACCCTTATGTCGACGTGCGGCCCTACCACCGCCGTCTGACAGAAGAAACGGCGGCAGAGCTGTTTGCGGACTATGATCTGATCCTCGACGGCACCGACAATTTCGAAACCCGTTATCTCGCCAACCGAACCGCCGTGTCGCTGGGCAAACCGCTGATCTCCGGGGCACTGTCGCAATGGGAAGGCCAGCTGAGCGTCTTCCACCCGGCCAACGGCGGGCCCTGCTACCAGTGCATTTTCCCCGAGGCACCGGCGCCCGGCCTTGCCCCCAGCTGTTCGGAGGCCGGGGTGGTGGGCCCGCTGCCCGGTGTCGTCGGCTCTATGATGGCAGTTGAGGCGGTCAAGCTGATCACCGGTGCCGGTGCGGTTCTGCGGGGCGAAATGCTGATCTATGACGGGCTTTATGGCGAAACCCGCAAGATCCGCATGGCCAGGCGGCAAGGTTGCCCGGTCTGCGGCAAAGCTTGAAAGCCTGACGAGATCTCCCTGTGAACGAAGCCTTTTTCATTTCGCTGCTCTGCGGCGCACTGTTCGGCGGCCAAGCGGAAACAGTGCATGAGTTCACCTATCCCGGCGGTGCGGCGTCGATCAGAACGGACTGCGAAAATGCAAACCGGGTCATCGAGTTCGGCCTCGACAAGCGCAGCAGCCTGGACAGCATCCAGCAGGTGTTGTTCGCGGCAGAAGTCACCGGCAAGGAGCCGGTGGTGGTTCTGATCGATACCGATGGCAGAATGGGCCGCTTCGAGTGGCGGATCGCCAGGGCGGCCAATGTCGCGGATGTCCCGGTCCGCATCGTGCCGGCGGCGCTGACCGTAGGCGATGGCGCCGGCGGCTGACCCGGTCGCGCTACTGAAACTCAGCACCCGGCACAGATCGGCGATCAAGTCTTCAGGCCCCAACCGCCCGAGGGGCAGGCGGTAAAAACGGCGCGGTATTCAGCTGCCTGCGCCGGGGCAAGGCGGAAGGGTGTCTACATCAGCCCTGCCGTCTCCATCCGGAACACCAGCGGACAGTGGTGGCCCAGCGGGCGTGATGCTGGGAGTATCTTCGCCATGCCCATTCATTGGAAGCCCAATTGCAGCCCTAATGGTTTCCCGTTAGCGTCCCCGGCAAAGGAGATCCGTTTATGCCCAATCCGCTTCTGACCCGCTGGGACACGCCGTTTGAAATTGCCCCGTTCGACAGCATCTCTGATGACGA
Organism: Leisingera sp. SA215; assembly: GCF_055902035.1. NCBI lineage: Bacteria > Pseudomonadati > Pseudomonadota > Alphaproteobacteria > Rhodobacterales > Roseobacteraceae > Leisingera > Leisingera sp. SA215. Next base: position 145,673 of record NZ_JBVVXU010000002.1, read on the forward strand.
TTTCGCCCCCGCGCTGGAGCAGGCCTTGCAGGCACACACCGCACAGATCGACGCCATCGCAAACAGCGGCGAGGCACCCGGTTTTGCCAATGTGATCGAGGCGCTGGAGACCCCTTGCCGCGAATTAGAACAGGTTTTAGGCGTGTTTTTCACCGTGGCCGGAGCAGACAGCAACCCCAAGCGGGAAGAGCTGCAGCGGGCGTTCTCACCCAGGCTTGCCGCGCATTTTTCCGCAGTCACCGCAAATAAGGCGCTGTATGCACGGGTCAAGGCGGTCTGGGACAAGCGCGAGGCGCTGGATCTGAACCAGGAGCAGCAACGGGTTCTGATGCTGACCCACCGCGGCTTTGTGCGTGGCGGCGCAGCGCTGGAAGGCGATGCCGACAGGCGGATGCAGGAGATCAAAGGGCGGCTGGCGACCCTCGGCACAGAGTTCACCCAGAACCTGCTGGCGGATGAGCGGGGCTGGTTCATGGAGCTTTCCGAAGACGATCTGGAAGGGCTTCCTGAGTTTGTGGTCAGTGCTGCCCGTGCGGCCGGCGAGGAAAAGGGCAAGGATGGTCCGGTGGTTACCCTTTCGCGCTCGCTGATCACACCTTTCCTGCAATTCTCGCCGCGCCGCGACCTGCGCGAGAAAGCCTTCAACGCCTGGGCTGCCCGGGGAGCCAATGGCGGAGACACCGACAATCGCGCCATCGCTGCAGAAATCCTGCAACTGCGCGAGGAGAGAGCGAAACTTCTGGGCTACGAAAATTTTGCCGCCTACAAGCTGGAAACTGAAATGGCCAAAACGCCGGCGGCGGTTCGCGGCCTGCTGATGGATGTCTGGGGCCCGGCCAAATCCCGTGCGGAGGCTGACGCAAAAGTGCTGACCGCGATGATGCAGGCGGACGGTATCAATGGCAGCCTGGAGCCCTGGGACTGGCGCTACTACGCCGCCAAGCGCCGCAAGGCTGAGCATGATCTGGATGAGGCGGCGCTGAAACCCTATCTGCAGCTTGACCGGATGATCGAAGCCAGCTTTACCTGCGCAAACCGCCTGTTCGGGCTGGAGTTTGCACCGCTGGACGTGCCTCTCTACCACCCGGATTGCCGCGCCTGGGAAGTGACACGGAACGGCGCTCATGTGGCGGTCTTCATCGGCGATTACTTTGCCCGCGGCTCCAAACGCTCAGGTGCCTGGTGCTCGGCGATGCGCCAGCAGGCGAAATTCCCGCAGACCCAGACGCCCGTGGTAATCAACGTCTGCAACTTCGCCAAAGGCGATCCGGCCCTGCTATCTTGGGACGATGCCCGCACCCTGTTCCACGAATTCGGCCACGCGCTGCACCAGATGCTGTCCAACGTGACCTATGAAAGCATTTCGGGCACCTCGGTGGCACGGGATTTTGTCGAGCTGCCGAGCCAGCTCTATGAACATTGGCTGGAAGTGCCGGAGGTGCTGCAGGAGTTTGCCACCCATGCGGAAACCGGCGAGCCGATGCCAAAGGACATGCTGGAGAAAGTGCTGGGTGCCGCGAACTTCGACATGGGGTTCCAGACTGTGGAGTATGTCGCCTCCGCTCTGGTGGATCTGGCCTTTCACGACGGTCCTGCACTGTCCGATCCTATGGCAAAACAAGCCGAAGTGCTGGAGGAAATCGGCATGCCGCGCGCCATCACCATGCGCCATGCCACGCCGCATTTTGCCCATGTCTTTGCCGGCGACGGCTATTCTTCGGGCTACTACAGCTACATGTGGTCCGAGGTGATGGATGCCGATGCTTTTGCAGCCTTTGAGGAAGCTGGCGGTGCCTTTGATGCCGAACGCGCCAAAGCGTTGGAGACGCATATTCTTTCCACTGGCGGGTCGGTTGACCCGGCCGCGCTCTACATGGCTTTCCGCGGACGATTGCCGGGGGTGGAAGCGCTGCTGAAAGGCCGCGGCCTAACCGCAGAATAGCTGGCGTTGCCCAGAGCGATACCTCGGGAATGAGTATTCAAGACCAGAAAGAAGCGATAGGCCCCGGCTTTCTTTCTGGTTGAAAATACTCTGAGGGAATGCGCCGTCAGGCGCAGGGGGCAAGGCCCCGTCTTAGTATCCGAACCTCCGGTCCACCAAATGCAGCAGTGGTTCTCCAGCCTCGCCGCGGCGGATGTTTTCGGCAATCACTTCGGCAGCGGTGCTTTCACGGGTTTCCGAGGCAATATGGGGGGTTACCGTCACATTGGGGTGCGCCCAATAGGGATGCTCCGGCGGCAGCGGTTCAACGCGGAACACATCCAGCGTTGCGTGCGCGATCTGGCCGCTGCCAAGCGCCGCCAGCAGGGCGCTGTCGTCAATCAGCGGCCCGCGGCCCGGGTTTATAATCCTCGCGCCCTTTGGCAGCATGGCCAGTGTCTCCGCATTCAGCGTGTTTTCGGTGGCGGGCGTATCAGGCAGCAGCAGGATCACGATTTCGGCTTGCGCCAGCGCAGCCTTCAGGCCCTCAGGCCCGGCGTGGCAGGTGATGGCTTCGACCTCCTTTTGCGACCGGCTCCAGCCGGACACCTGAAATCCCAGGGCGGCCAGCGCTTGGGCACACGCGATGCCGAGGGCGCCCAGGCCAAGCACCGTCACCCGGCGGTCCTTTGCCAGCGGCGGCGCCTGAGGCTCCCAAATGCCGTTCTGGCCGCGGATATGGGCATCCATCCCCAAGTGATAGCGCAGCGTGTGCCCAACCACCCATTCGGTCATCCCCTGCGCCAGGCCGCTATCCACCATCCGCGTGAGCGGCACGCCTGCAGGCACAACGGGCACGATCTTTTCAACGCCCGCCCACAGGCTCAGCACCGCTTTCAACCGGGTAAATGGGGCAAAGTCGCTGACCGGTCCGCTGGGAGCAAAAACGATATAATCCACGTCTTCCGGTGCAAATTCGGTGCGCAGATCGGCATTGGTACCCAACCGGGAAAGTTCTGCCTTCAACAGCGCTTCATAGGAAGGCCAAGCGTCCTCGCGGCCGGCGTACAGAACATTTGCAGTCATAGGAACTCCGTCAATATCTAGCGAGAGGATTGCCGCGGCCGGTGGATGTGGGCGCTTTGCACAATGCCGAAAGCCCCAAGCAGCACCAGCATCGCCGAGCCGCCGTAAGAGACCATCGGCAGCGGCACGCCGACCACTGGTGCCAGCCCCATAACCATCGACATGTTAACGGCAAAAAACAGAAAGAAAGTGATGGCGATGCCCATGATCACCAGCGACGAGAACCGGTCCTTGGCGGCAATCGCCGAAGCGATGCAGAACAGGATGATCAGCATGTAAATGGACAATAGGGTCACACCGCCGATAAAACCGAACTCCTCTGCCAGGGTGGTAAAGATGAAGTCGGTGTGCTTCTCGGGCAGAAAGTTCAGCCGCGACTGCGTACCCTGCATGAAACCGCGCCCGGACCAGCCGCCGGAGCCAAGCGCAATCTTGGATTGGGTGATGTGGTAGCCTGCACCCAGCGGGTCCTGCGAGGGGTCCATAAATGTGTCGATTCGGCGGAACTGATAGTCTTTCAGAAGCTGCCATTCGGTGCCGCGGCTTTGGAAGACTGCGCTGACCAGCCCGGCGCCTGCAGCAATCACGGCGGCGAAATAGGCCCAATGGACACCGGCCAGGAACATCACCCCGCCGCCTGCCGCCAACAAGAGGATCGAGGTGCCGAGGTCTGGCTGCTTCAGCACCAGTGCCGTCGGAAGCAGGATCAGAACCACCGGCAGCAGCACCCACAAGGGACGCGAGGTTTTATCAGGCGGCAGCCAATCGTAGTAGGCCGCCAGCAGCATCACCAAGGCGATCTTGGTCACCTCGGACGGCTGCAGCCGCATGAAGCCGATATCGATCCAGCGCTGTGCACCCATGCCGACGGTGCCGAACAGTTCCACCGCGACCAGCAGTGCCAGCGACCCCAGATAGGCCAGCACCGACACGTTGCGCCAGAACCAGATCGGGATCATCGCCACCACAAACATGACGCCGAGACCGAGGGCAAAACGTTTGACCTGCGGTTCCACCCAGGGGCTGAAGGAGCCGCCCGCCACCGAATAAAGCATCAGAAAGCCGACGCTGGACACCGTGATCAGCAGCAGCGTCAGCCCCCAATTCAGATACAGGATCTTACCCAGGCCGGAGGGTGTCGATTTGGCGTTATATTCAAGATAGCTCATGCCTTGCTGCTCCGGCTGCCCAGGGGGCGCTTGACACGCTCGCGTTCCAGCCGCTCCTGCTGTGCCTTGATGCGGCTGCGGTCACCTTTGGGGTAGGCTTCCAGCGGCGGTGTGCCGTCGTAGAGCGCTTGCAGCAGCACGTCGCGGGCAATCGGCGCCGCCACTTTGGAGCCGCCGCCGCCATGCTCGACCACCACGGCCACAGCATATTTCGGGTTATCATAGGGGGCAAAACAGACAAACAGAGCATGGTCGCGCCGGTCCCAGGGCAGATCCTCGTTGCGGATCACCCCTGCGGCCCGTTCGGCGGCGGTGATGTTACGCACCTGGCTGGTGCCGCTCTTGCCGGCCATCCGTATGTTGTCAGCGATGATGCGGGAGCGGTAGCCGGTGCCCCGGCGGTCGTTGCTGACCGAATACATGCCGCGCCGCACCATGCGCAGGTTGTTTTCGCTGACATCCAGGGGGGCGCCCGCGCCGCTGGGCAGTTCCACCCCGTCAAGCGACTTCAGCAGCCGCGGCGTCACGCTGCGCCCGGTGGCGATCCGTGCGGTCATCACCGCCAGCTGCAACGGCGAGGCGAGCGTAAAGCCCTGGCCGATCGAGGAGTTCGCGGTGTCGCCGATCAGCCAGTCCTTGCCGTAAGAGCGGGCTTTCCATTCCTTGGTCGGCGTGATCCCCTGTGCCACAGCCGACATCGGCAGGTCGTGCCTGATGCCCAGCCCGAATTTGTTGGCCATGGCAGAGATGTTGTCGATCCCGGTCTTGATTGCCACGTCATAGTAATAAACATCGCAGGACCGTTTCAGTGAAGTATTGAGGTCCACATGCCCGTGGCCCGCCCGTTTCCAGCAATGGAAGCGGCGGCCGGCAACTTTCAGATGGCCGGGGCACCAGACGGTTTCCTCCGGTCCGATCACACCCTGTTCCAGCGCCGCCAGCGCGGTGATCATCTTGAAGGTAGAGCCAGGCGGGTAGGTGCCCTGCACGGTCTTGTTGGAGAGCGGGCGGTATTCGTCTTCGGTCAGCATCCGGTAATCGGCCACCGAAATGCCGCGCACGAACAGATTGGGGTCGAAACTGGGGGAAGAGCAGATCGCGCGGATATCGCCGTCTTCGCAATCGATCACCACCGCTGCCGCGCTTTCCCGGCCCAGCCGGGCCTGAACGTAGTTTTGCAGCTCCGCGTCAGTGGTCAGCTGCATGTCTGCACCGGATATGCCCTCGCGTCGGTCCAGTTCACGCATCACCCGGCCGGTGGCGTTCACTTCCACCCGTTTGGCACCGGCCTTGCCGCGCAGCACGTCCTCGCGCTTGGCCTCGAATCCCACCTTGCCGATCTGGAAGCGCGGGATCAGAAGCACCGGCTCGGGGTCTTCCATCTTGCTTAGGTCATAATCCGAGACCGGCCCGACGTAGCCCACCACATGGGCAAAATCGCCAAGCTGCGGATAGACCCGGGTCAGGCCGACCTCCGGCGTTACACCTGGCAGGGCCGGGGCGTTCACTGCCACCTTGGAGATATCCTCCCAGCCGATCCGGTCGGCCAGGGTGATCGGCAGGAACGGCGGCGACCGGCGCATCTCGGTGCGGGCGCGCTCCAGGTCTTCGGGATCCAGCGGCAGCAGGCTCGACAGCTTGTCAATCACCGCCTCCACGTCGCCGGCATCCTCGGGCACCACGGTAATCCGGTAGGAGGGGGAGTTCTGCGCGATGATCAGCCCGTTGCGGTCGAAGATCTGCCCGCGGGCAGGCGGCAGCAGGCGGATGTTGATCCGGTTTTCCTCGGCCAGCAGGCGGAACTCATCCGCTTGATCCACTTGCAGAAAACGCATTCTTGCCGCCAGCCCGCCTGCAAAGGCCAGCTGCAGCCCGCCAAGCAGCAGCGCGCGCCGGGTCATCTTGCCGTGCGAGACGTCCAGATCCTTGGAGTTGCGTTTCATCGGCGGCTCATCAGGGTTTCGGCTTCGGACGGGGAGAGTTTACGGACGCCCAGAATAGTCTGGCTGCCCCAAACTGCCAGCGGATAGGCGAGGATGGTCATCACAATCTGGATCACGGTCAGGCTAAGCGGCGCCTGTTCCACGCCAAACACCACAAGAACCAGCCGGTTCAATGTAAAAACCCCGGTCAGGATAACGCCAGCCGCCAGCCACTCGCTGGCAAATGTGCTTTCACGTTGCGGGGCCGCGCGCCCTTTCAGGTATTCGCAGGCCAGCACCGCCAGCAGCGCCAGCAATCCGGGCGGGCGCTGGAACAGTAAATCCGAAAGCAGCATGACCAGGGCAATCGACAGCGCGGGCACAAAGTCGGGCCGCCGCAGCGACCAGGTCATGGCCAGCAGCAGCAGGAAATCCGGCGGCGCCCAAAACCGCGGCTCGGTGTTCAGCGGCAGCAGGTGAAAAAACATGATCAGCAGCGCCAGCGCCGGAAAGGTCAGGCGCATGGTCCAGATCCGGGCAGCCGAAGTATTAGCCATTGCCCGCCTCAGCCGTGCCTTCAGCGCTGCCGTCTCCCAGTCCTTCAGGCCGCGGCTGCGGAACCGGATCACCCGGAGCTGCACCGACCAGCCCGCCGGGATCCTGGATCACCTCGGTTCCGTGGTGGCGCAGCACCCGCAGAAACTCCAGCCGGCTGTAATCGGCGGACAGCCGCACCCGCATCCGGCCCGAGCGGTCTTTGGCCACCTGGCCGATCAGCAGGCCTGCGGGAAACACCGCGCCGTCGCCGGAGGAGATCACCCGGTCGCCGGGCCGAACGAGATCGGGGTTTTCCAGAAAACTCAGGACTGGCGCGGCGCTGTTGTCGCCGGTGACCAGCGCGGTCTGGCCGGAGGGCTGAATGGCGGCTGGGACAGCGCTGGCAGCGTCGGTCAGCAGAATAACACGCGCTGTGTCGCGCCCAGTGCCGGAAATCCGGCCCACCAGCCCGATCCCGTCCATCGCGGCCCAGCCGTCATGCACCCCGTCGCGGCTGCCAACATTCAGCAGCACCGACTGCCGGAAGGGCGAACCGCTGTCGGCCATCACAACCCCGGTGATATAGGTCAGCTGCGGGTCCAGCCGCACATTGTTGAAGTCCAGCAGCCGGGCATTTTCCTGCTCCAGCTGCAGCGCCGCCTCTTTCCAGGCCCGCATCTGGCGCAGCTCGCTGCGCAGCTCGCGGTTCTGCTCGGCAAGCCGCTGATAGCTTTGGAAATCGCGCACCAGGTTAATGGCGGCGGTGACTGGCACCATGGCCCAATCCATGCTGGGGACCACCTGGTCCGCCACCTGGGCGCGGAAACGCTCCACCCGCGGGCTGTCGATCCGCCAGACAATAAAAACTGCAGCCAGGCACAGGCACAGCACCGCTGTCAGCAGACGCCGCAGCGGGGTTGTATAATCGTCGCGCTGTGACCTGCCTTTTGCCACGTCTCTCCTTCCAGCCGCCCCTTCGGCCCGCAGTCAGCCGGTGCCGTTTTGGCGGGCAGGGGCTGTTAGCTGTCGTAGTCGATGGCGTGGGCCAGCTGCTTTTCGTATTCCAGCGCCTTGCCGGTGCCCAGTGCCACGCAGTTGAGGCTTTCATCCGCAATCGACACGGCCAGTCCGGTCTGTTCGCGCAGGGCCAGATCCAGATCCCCCAGCAGCGCGCCGCCGCCGGTCAGCATCACGCCGCGGTCGACGATGTCGGCGGCCAGATCCGGCGGCGTGGTCTCCAGCGCGGTCATCACTGCTTCGCAGATTTGCTGGACAGGCTCGGCCAGGGCTTCGGCCACCTGCGCCTGAGAGATTTCGATTTCCTTCGGCACGCCATTCAGCAGGTCGCGGCCGCGGATCTGCATGGACTGGCCACGGCCGTCGTCCGGCATCCGGGCGGTGCCAATGGAGGTCTTGATGCGTTCCGCCGTGGCCTCGCCCACCAGCAGGTTCTGCTGGCGCCGCAGGTAGGAAATGATCGCCTCATCCATACGGTCGCCGCCAACGCGGACCGAACGGGCATAAACGATATCGCCCAGTGACAGCACCGCCACTTCGGTGGTGCCGCCGCCGATGTCGACAACCATGTTGCCGGTCGGGTCGGTGATCGGCATGCCGGCACCGATGGCCGCAGCAATCGGCTCGGCAATCAACCCGGCGCGGCGGGCGCCTGCGGACAGCACAGACTGGCGGATCGCACGCTTTTCAACAGGGGTGGCGCCATGCGGCACGCAGACAATGATCTTGGGCTTCGAAAAGGTCGAGCGCTTATGCACCTTGCGGATGAAATGCTTGATCATTTCCTCGGCGGTGTCGAAGTCGGCAATCACACCTTCGCGCATCGGCCGGATCGCCTCGATCGAGCCGGGGGTGCGGCCCAGCATCAGCTTGGCGTCTTCGCCCACCGCCAGCACCTTTTTGACGCCATCCTTGACGTGGTAGGCCACCACTGAAGGCTCGGACAGGATCACGCCGCGGCCCTTTACATAAACCAGCGTATTGGCAGTGCCGAGATCGATGGCCATGTCCGAAGTGAACAGACCGCCCAAGTTTCCAAAAAACGCCATATAGAAGGGATCCTGTGAGTGCTGCCATAATACCTTGGACGACTCCCGGAGGAGCCGCCTGCACCAACCTTATAAGCGGCAGTGCAGGGCCGCGAAAGGGCGTATTATGGTGAAACAGCGCCTTTCCGCCAAGTCCAGGGTGTCAATACCGGCTTTGTCAAGGCGGCAAGGCCGGGACTGGCGCAGGGCCTTGCCTGGGCCGGCAGCAGCGGGTCCAGGTCAGCTGGAGAAAATCCGCTTCATTTCAGTATCAAAATGCGACCAGGTCAGGCTGGCGCTGTTGCCGGCATAGCCCTCATAATACGACTTTCCGTTGGACGTCGGCAGCCCGGCCCAGATCTTGGCCAGGTTCAGCATGAAGGTCTTGCGCGGCATTTCTGCCTTCAGGAATGCGCTGTAACCGGCTTCTTCGATCAGCTGATGCGCCAGGCGGTCCTGCAACTCGGGCGAGAACCGCGCCTGCGGCTTCACGCCCTGATGCTTGACCAGCCGCCGGAATGTTGCGGGGATCAGCTGGTAGCGCCCGATGGCATGGGGCTGTCCTGGTGTTGCATTGATCCAGGCGTTGATCTCGGCAACAGTCATCTGGGTAGGTTTCTTCGGCGGCTTTCGTTTGGCGCCAAGCTGCACGGCATCATAATTCGCCTTGCCTGCTTCTGCGCTGGCGATCAGAGACAGCAGTTGGCTTACGCTTGGCGGCGTTCTGAGGGCCGGAGCAAACAGGCTGCCGCTGCTGCGGCCGCGGAACAGGCTGGCGGCGCCGGGGTCAAGCGACACCGCACCCCGGCCGGTGTTTGCGCCGGGCAGGGTATCGGGCAGCAGGCTGGCGATTGCCTGCGGTGCCGGGCCCGCCGCGGACCCCGGTTGCGGAGCAGAGGCTTTGTGCAGGAAGAACTGGTTGCCGACCAGCGAATAGCCTTGCGCGCTGACCGCTGCCGCTGCGCACAGCAGCATAGCCAGAAATGTAAGGAAGAGGGCAACGGCGCTCGTTCTGAGGGGCATAGGAACCTGCATTCTGCGGTATCTCGACTGGCTGCAGTCTGCCGTGCCGAGGTTGAGATTCCGTTTATCCTGCGGCCGCAGCCCCTTCCGCCCTGCGGGAATTGCCGCTAGAGGGGGCCTATGCTCTCCTATCAGCACATATACCACGCCGGGAACCTGGCTGACGTTCAGAAGCACGCGCTGCTTGCCTGGACGCTGGCCTACCTCACCCGCAAGGACAAACCGCTCAGCTATATCGAGACTCATGCCGGCCGGGGGCTCTATCAGCTGGACGCAGCAGAGGCGGTCAAGACCGGCGAAGCGGAACAGGGCATCACACGGGTTCTGGCGGACCATGGCCTGGCAGCGGATCACCCGCTGCACCACGCCCTGACGGAAACCCGCAATCAGCATGGCGGCGCGGCCTATCCAGGCTCGCCGCTGGTCGCCGCCTCTTTGCTGCGTCCGGGCGACGCGCTGCATTTTGCCGAGCTGCACCCGCAGGAAAACGCAGCCCTGCGCGCCGCACTGAGACCCTGGAAGGCCAAGGTGCATCAGCAGGACGGGTTTGAGCTGGCCATGTCACTGGCGCCGCCAACCCCCCGCCGCGGCCTTATTCTGATTGATCCCAGTTACGAAATTAAAACCGACTATGCCCGTATTCCCGGCATCATCGGCCAGCTGCACAAGAAGTGGAATGTGGGAATCATCGCTTTGTGGTATCCGATCCTCAAGGACGGCGCCCATACACAGATGCTGACGGCGCTGGAGGCGCAGGGCCTGCCTGGCGCGTTGCGCCACGAGGTCTCCTTTCCGCCGGTCCGTGACGGGCACCGGATGATTGGCAGCGGCATGTTTGTGGTCAACGCCCCCTATGGCATCGAAGACGAGGCCGCCCGGCTGTCGGCGCTGTTCGAAGGGATTTCCCGCAAGTAACCGCGCACCGCCCGCCTCACCCGGGCGGCCAAGCCCGGCCCGCCGGCCTCGCTGCTGAGGGCAGCGGCGTTGATGATGCCTTTGGCAATGGCGACCACGTCGCGGGCCTCTTGCAGACCAGCGGCGGGCTGCAGGCGCCGCACAGTCTCCAGAACAAGCTGCGCCATCTCATCTGCCAGCGCCGCGGTTTCCTCCGCCAAGTGCAGCTGCTGCCCGGCATATTCAGCTTCAAGAGCCAGGCGCGGCCGCTCAACCTGGTGCCGCATCCCGGCATCCAGCAGCGCCTGCAGGGCCTTTTCAGGCGGGGCCTCCTGGTTTGCGGATACAGCTGCACGCATCCAGGACAGCAGCTCTGCCCGCTTGGTCCGCAGCAGCGCCGCCAGCACCGCCTCCTTATTGGGGAAGTACTGATAGAGCGAACCGATACTGACCCCGGCACGGGCGGCGATTGCATTGGTGGTCAGCCCGGCGCTGCCGCTGGTTTCCAGAATGCGAGCAGCCGCCTCCACGATTGCCGCCTGAGTGGCGCGGGACCGGGGCTGAGCGGCTTGTTTTCTGGGCGCGTGCATGGGTGGGCGGCTCCTTGCGGGAATGCGAGTTGCGTATGCGAGCAATCATTCACATTCTTGGGGCTCAGACAACACAGCACAGGCCGACCCCATGAAACTCACTGTATTTCTGCTGCTGCGTGCGGCGCCCTCCTGGCTGCGCCTCGACCGCGCCGAACGCGGCCGTATCGCCGACGCGGCTCTGGAACCCTTCACCCGTGACGGGCTGACCCTGCGCCATTTTGATGCCGAGGCCTTTCACGGCCGGATCAGCGACGTGGCCATGATCGAGGCGGATGATGCCACGGCCTATTACTTCGCGATGGAGCAGCTGCGGGATTCTCCGCTGATCGCGGAAGGGTATTTTGAAACCTTGGAGATAATCCCGGCCTATGAGAATGGCTTCCGGCATTTTGAAGCAGCCCATGCGGTCTGAACGCCAGTCAGCTGCTGGCCGCGCCTTGCCAAAGCCCGGCAAGAGGTATCGCTTTGAACAACAAAGGGCGCCGCAGAGGGCGCCCTTTGTCTGTTGTGTCTGACCGGCTGCGGATCACGCCAGGTCTTTATAGGAAATCTCGCGTGTATCGGCGCCTTCGCCAACCCGGCCGCGGCGCACGATCAGGCGGTTCAGCGCGTTCACATAGGCCTTGGCCGAAGCCACCACCGTATCGGTGTTGGCGCTTTCGCCGGTGGCGATGATGCCGTCTTCCTCCAGCCGCACCGAGACCGTCGCCTGCGCGTCGGTGCCTTCGGTCACCGCGTGCACCTGGTACAGCTGCAGCCGGGCGGTGTTCGGATAGATCATGCGGATCGCCTTGAAGGTCGCATCAACCGGACCGTCGCCCTCGGCGGTCTCGGTCACGTCCTTGCCGTCTATCTCCATCTCAAGGGTGGCTTCCGCCGGGCCGCCGGTGCCGCAGACCACTTTCATCGAAACCACTTTCAGGTAGTCGTTCTCGGCGTCCGCACCGGTGCGCATCAGCGCAATGAGGTCGTCGTCAAATACCTCTTTCTTGCGGTCGGCCAGTTCTTTGAAACGGACAAAAACATCCTTCAGCTGGTTGTCACCGACTTCATATCCAAGGTGCTCCAGCTTGTCGCGCAGCGCGGCGCGGCCGGAATGTTTGCCAAGCGGCAGGGAGGTGCCGGAGAGGCCCACGTCCTCGGGCCGCATGATTTCAAAGTTTTCGCGGTTCTTCAGCATCCCGTCCTGGTGGATACCGCTTTCGTGGGCAAAGGCGTTTTTACCGACAATGGCCTTGTTCGGCTGCACCACAAAGCCGGACACGGTCGAAACGCGGCGCGAGATATGCATGATCTTGGTGGTGTCGATACCAGTGTGCCAGGGCATGATGTCATTGCGCGTCTTCAGCGCCATCACCACCTCTTCCAGTGCGGTGTTGCCGGCGCGTTCGCCAAGGCCGTTGATGGTGCATTCGATCTGCCGCGCACCGCCGGCAACTGCCGCCAGCGCGTTGGCGGTCGCCATGCCAAGGTCATTGTGGCAATGGGTGGCAAAGACCACCTCGTCCGCGCCCGGCACGGTCTCGATCAGGCGCTTGATCAGGTCGGCGCTTTCCATCGGCGCGGTGTAACCCACGGTGTCGGGGATATTGATGGTGGTGGCGCCGGCCTTGATGGCGATCTCAATCACCCGGCACAGATAATCCCATTCGGTCCGGGTCGCATCCATCGGCGACCACTGCACGTTGTCCACCAGATTGCGGGCATGGGTGACCGTTTCGTGGATCTTGTCGGCCATCTCGTCCATGGTCAGGTTCGGGATGGCGCGATGCAGCGCCGAGGTGCCGATGAAGGTATGGATGCGCGGCTGCGCGGCCTTGCGCACGGCTTCGGCGCAGCGGTCAATATCCTTGAAGCTGGCGCGGGCCAGGCCGCAGATCACGGAATTTTTCGAGCGTTCGGCAATTTCGGACACCGCGCGGAAGTCGCCTTCCGAGGCAATCGGGAAGCCGGCCTCGATGATGTCCACTCCCATATCATCCAGAAGCCCGGCAATCTCCAGCTTCTCGTCATGGGTCATGGTGGCGCCGGGGCTTTGTTCGCCGTCGCGCAGGGTGGTGTCGAAAATCACGACACGGGATTTGTCGCCGGAGTTCGGGCCGGTAATCGGGGAAGTGTTGGTCATGCTGGTATCTCTTGTCTCTGTCCTAGGCCCTTTGGGGCATCATAAGCCTTCGATGGCGCGCGTGCGGCAATCCTCTGAGCGGGCGCGCCGGAAGGGCACGCTCAGAGGCGGGCTAGGATCAGTAGGGCGCGCAGAGCGGCACCGCGGGACGCGGCGGCGGCAAGGGGGATATCTGCGCAAATGGTCATGCAAAGGATTTATACAGAGGCAATTGCAAATGAAAAGCCCATAGGCAGAGAATTTCAGCTTTGCTCCACGATCCGCCGCAGCCCGGCGATCTGGCCGGGCAGCGCATCCGGGGGGGCTTGGCAAAATCCGATAAGCAGCCCTTGGGACTGCTTGGCCGGATCATGCGGGGACAGGGGCCTGACGGCATACCCGGCGTCATCCGCGCGGCGGCAGACCCGGGTGTCACCGCGTTCGCCGGCCAGATGAAAGGCAATCTGCATCCCGGCATTGTGGCGCTGGAAAACTCCCAGCCAATCCGGCCATGCCTCCAAGGCATCTGCGGCCGCAGCATAGCGTTCCGCATACAGCCTGCGTGCGCGGCGGATGTGGCGGTCATATTGTCCTGAGGCCATGAAATCCGCCAAAGGCCGCTGCGCGGTGATGGCCGCGCCTGCACTTGGGTGGATGAACAGGGTGCGGAACGGCGGCACCAGCGCGGGCGGCAGGATCGCATATCCCAGCCGCAATGCGTGGGAAAATGTCTTGGAGAACGTGCCCACATAGATGCAGCGGCCCTCCCGGTCGAGCGCGGCCATGGCAGGGACCGGCTGCCCGGCATAGCGGAACTCGCTGTCGAAATCATCTTCGATGATCCAGCCGCCCCGGTCCTTGGCCGCTTGCAAAAAGGCTTGCCGTTGCGGAACAGGCAGGGTGCCGCCAAGGGGGAACTGATGCGACGGGGTCAGCAGCGTGACCTTGGCCATCTGCCTTGGAACCTCCGCCCCGCGCGCGCCCGCGCGCAGCCAGCGCACGTCCCACCTGCGCGCCAGGGCAAACCGCTGGGTCGGGGTGAACCCGGGCGCCTCCAGTGCGATGTCCTCGCCGCCAACCAGGAAATCCATCGTCAGTTCCAGCGCTTCGCGGGCGCCGCTGGTGACCAGAACCTGCCCGGCGCTGCATTCGATCCCCCGCCAGCGGGCCGCGTATGCAGCGATCTCGCGGCGCAGTTCGGGATCGCCAAAGGCATCTGCCTGATGGCTGAGGCTCAGCGGATCCATCCTTGCCACACGTGAAACACAGCGCGCCCAGGGGCGGGCCGGAAACACCTCCGGGTCCGGTGCGCCGGGCAGCAGCATTCCCGGGGCTGGCGCTGTCACGGCGGGCAGAGGCCGGGATGGAGCCGCCGGCGGGCGGATCGGCGCCACATCGCAGACAAAGATCCCCGCGCCGCGCCGGGTTCCGGCGAACCCCTCGGCCACCAATTGGTCATAGGCCGTCACCACAGTGGACCGTGCCACACCCAGATCCTGCGCCAGCGCCCGGGACGAGGGCAGGCGGGTGCCGATACCCAGGCTGCCATCGCTGATCCGGCGGCGCAGCGCCGTGACGATTTGCAGGTATAGCGGCTCAGCGTTGTTCGCTGACACCATGCCGGAGAGGTCAATCATAGTGGACTGTTCTTTTTGTCTGAAACTGGACGTTAATTGTAGTCCAGTTTGCGCATAGCTGTCCTGGAAAGACAATCAGGAACAAGAGGTCAGCCTATGAGCCAGTCCGAACCGGAAAACGCCCTGAAATCCGAACGCAGCCGCCTGCGGCGCGCGCACGAGCGCGGCCTTTATGACCGCGGCGCTGTCTATCAGGTGCTTGACGCCATGCCGCTTGCCCATATCGGTTATCAGCTCGATGGGGCCACATCCGTGCTGCCGACTCTGCAATGGCGCGAGGGCGATCACGTCTATTGGCACGGCTCCGCAGCCAGCCGCGCGATCCGGGCGATGGAAGGGGCGGAGGTCTGCCTGACCGTCACCTGCATGGATGGCTATGTGCTGGCGCGGTCAGCCTTTCATCATTCGGTCAATTTCCGTTCCGCAATGCTGTTCGGAACGGCTGAAAAGGTGACGGATGAAGACGCCAAGGCTGCCAGCCTGAAGTCCATGGTGGACCATATCTTCCCCGGCCGCTGGGACGCGCTGCGCCCCATGACCCGTCAGGAGCTGAAGGCAACGGCCCTGCTGCGGATGCCGATCGAGGAAGGCGCCGCCAAGATCCGCAGCGGCCCGCCCAAGGATGACGGGGAAGATTATGCGCTGCCGATCTGGGCGGGTGTGGTGCCGATGGCAATGGAACTGAAGCCGCCGCAGCCCGATCCCGCCAATCTGGAAGGCGTGGCGATGCCGGATCATCTCAGCCGCATCCGCATCGGCTGACCGGAAAAAAGGAGGGGCGCTGCACAGCGCCCCGATCCGTTTTCGTCTTACCCGCCGTCTTTGCTGACCAATGCACCGTTTTCCCAGGTGCCTTCCGCCTGCTGGCCGCTGGCATATTTCATCGTGCCCGGCCCCTGGCGCTTGCCGTTGACAAAGCTGCCCTCGTAAATGTCGCCATTGGCATAAGTCGCCACGCCGTCACCGAAAATCTTGCCTTCGCGCCATTCTCCTTCGTAGGAGAAGCCGTCTGGCATGACGATCTTGCCCTGACCGTGCCGCTGGCTGTCCGCAAACGCACCGGTATAGACCGAGCCATCGGCATAGGTCACCTTGGCCTCGCCGTGGCGCTGCCCGTCCTGCCAGCCGCCCTCATACCGATAGCCGTCGGCATAGGTCATAACCCCTTGGCCATGGTTTTTGGCATTCTGGAATTCACCGGTGTAGGTGATGCCATTGGGGTAGGTGGCAGTGCCGGTGCCTTCAATCACGCCGGCCACCCAGGCGCCTTGATAGGTGGAGCCGTCGGGATAGGTAATCTTGCCCTGACCCTCGGCCAGATCATCGCGGAAATCCCCTTCATAGACTGACCCGTCAGGATAGACCGCCTTGCCTTTGCCTTCGATCTGCCCCTTTACCCATTCACCGGTATAGCTGTAGCCGTCCTTTTCGGTGAAGGTGCCGGTGCCGTGGCGCTGATCGTTCTGGAAGCCGCCGGTATAGGTATCGCCGTTGGCATATCTCTGCGTGCCGGTGCCATGACGGCGGCCTTTTTGCAGCTCACCCTCATAGATGTCACCATTGGGCTGCATCAGTTTGCCGGTGCCGTGCATCTGGCTGGCGGCCCATTCGCCCTCGTAGACCAGCCCGTCCGAGGTCTCCAGCTTGCCTTGACCCTGCAATTGGCCATCAGCCACGGCGCCTTCATAGACAGTGCCCTCGGCATAGGTGATCTTGGCTTGTCCCTGCTGGCGTCCCGCAACCCAATCACCGTCATAAATATATCCGTCAGGCGAGGACATCACACCTTTGCCGTGGCGTTCGCCTTCAGCAAAACTGCCTTGATAACGCACGCCGCTGGCATAGACCGAGGTGCCGTCGCCGTGAATTTGCCCATTCTGCCAGCCGCCCTCATAGGTGCTGCCGTCGGCGCGGGTGAGTTTACCCAGCCCATGCGGCTTGCCTTGCGCAAATTCGCCCTCGTAGACCGAGCCGTCGGGGAACCGCGCGATGCCATGGCCACGGACCTCGCCATCAACCCAGTCGCCGGTGTACTCATATCCGTTGGGCAGTTTGTAGGTGCCGGTGCCATGTTGCAGCCCGTTCCGGAAGGTGCCCTCGTAGACCCCGCCGATTTCGTCCTGAGTGGTAATGACGTCACCCTCCTGGGCCAGCGCCGGTGCGGCCAGTGCCAGAAGTGTGGAAAGCGCGAATGCGGTGCCGAAACGGGTCATTGAAACCTCTGCCTGCCCAGAAATTACGGTGCTGCTGCCATATTGGGTTGCTCGCCGGGAAACTAAGCTACCGCAGGCGGGGCCGCAATGTCTTTTACCCGCCTTCCGCGCCTTGCTCTTTTACTTGGCGTTCAATCTGGTAAAGGGCTCTCAGTGAGTTTTGCAAAGGGCCAAAGCAGCATGGCAGACCGTTTCCGCGTGACACTGGCGCAGCTGAACCCCACGGTGGGCGACCTGGCGGGCAATGCCGCCAAGGCCAGGGCCGCCTGGGAGGAGGGCCGCAAGGCCGGCGCCGATCTGGTGGCGCTGCCGGAAATGTTCATCACTGGCTACAATACCCAGGACCTGGTGATGAAACCGGCGTTTCACTCGGCGGCCATCGCAGAGGTCGAAAAACTGGCCGCCGACTGCGCCGACGGGCCGGCGCTGGCGGTCGGCGGCCCCTGGATCGAAGGCGGCAGGCTTTACAACGCCTATCTGATCCTGAAGGGCGGCAAGATCGCCTCGCGCAGCCTCAAGCACCACCTGCCGAACGAGACCGTCTTTGATGAGGTCCGCATCTTCAACGAAGGCCCGCTGGGCGGTCCCTATGCTGTCGGCAATACCCGCATCGGCTCCCCCATCTGCGAAGACGGCTGGCATGAGGACGTGGCCGAAACCCTGGCCGAGACCGGTGCCGAGTTCCTGCTGATCCCCAACGGTTCGCCCTATTTCCGCAACAAGATGGAAGTGCGCTTCAACCACATGGTGGCGCGCGCGGTCGAAACCCATCTGCCGGTGATCTACCTCAACATGGTGGGCGGCCAGGATGACCAGGTGTTCGACGGCGGCTCCTTTGTGCTGAACCCCGGCGGCGCCCTGGTGCTGCAGATGCCGGTGTTCGACGAGGCCTATGCCCATCTCCGCCTGGAACGCACCGACGAGGGCTGGCACGCGGTCGAGGGCGAAAAGGCGCATCTGCCGGACGCGTGGGAGCAGGACTATCGGGTGATGGTCGAGTCCCTGCGCGACTACCTGGGCAAGACCGGCTTCAAGAAGGTGCTGCTGGGGCTGTCCGGCGGTGTTGACTCGGCCATTGTCGCGGCGATTGCGGTGGATGCGCTGGGGGCGGAACACGTCCGTTGCGTGATGCTCCCGTCCGAATACACGTCAGAGGAGTCGCTGGAAGATGCCGAGGCCGTCGCCAAGGCGCTGGGCGTGCACTATGACTATGTGCCGATTTCCGAGGGCCGGGCCGCCATCACCAACACACTGGCGCCGCTTTTTGCAGGTATGGAGCCGGGCCTCACCGAAGAAAATATCCAGTCCCGGCTGCGCGGGCTCTTGCTGATGGCGATGTCCAACAAGTTCGGGGAAATGCTGCTGACCACCGGCAATAAATCCGAAGTCGCGGTGGGCTATGCCACCATCTATGGCGACATGAACGGCGGCTACAACCCAATCAAGGATCTCTACAAGACCCGTGTGTTCGAGACCTGCCGCTGGCGCAACGCCAACCACCGCCCCTGGATGAAGGGCCCGGCGGGGGAGGTCATCCGCCCCAATGTGATCGACAAGCCGCCCAGTGCTGAGCTGCGCGAGGATCAGAAGGACAGCGACAGCTTGCCGGACTACCCGGAGCTGGACGCAATCCTGGAAATCCTCGTCGATAAGGATGGTTCAATCGCTGATTGTGTTGCGGCCGGATTCAGCCGGGACGTGGCCAAGCGGATCGAGCATCTGGTTTATATCAGCGAATACAAGCGCTTCCAGTCCGCGCCCGGCGCCCGGCTGACGCCGCACGCGTTCTGGCTGGACCGCCGCTACCCGATTGTGAACCGCTGGCGCGACCCGTCCTGAAAGCTGGCGTTAACTCATTGAAGCCGCAGGCATTTCCATGCTTGCGCAGTTGCTTTCCGGGACCGGTGACGCAGCGGTAACGCTCTGATATGCGGCGGAAAAATCACAATGACGGAAAGCGGCGCAGGATACGTCGCCTGGACGCTGGACCGCCGATTCCGCAACGGGCATAGATGCAGTTATGCCCGGACCCAGACTGCCCCATTTCCAATCCGATCTGGCCTTGCCCAAGGCCGTTGACGCCGTGGTGACCGGCGGTGGCATCATTGGCGCGGCAACTGCGCTAGAGCTGGCCGAACGCGGCTGTTCGGTGCTGCTGTGCGAAAAGGGGCAGATCGCCGGGGAGCAAAGCTCGCGCAACTGGGGATGGGTGCGGATGTCCTGCCGCGACCCGCGGGAAATCCCGCTGATGACCGAGGCTTTGCGGCTGTGGGATGGGCTGGCGGAACGCACCGGACGGGAGACCGGATTCACCCGCTCCGGCATTCTCTATACCGCGGAAACCGCCAGGCGCGAGGCGCAGCTGGAACGCTGGCTGCGCAATCTCGATGGTTTGGGGCAGGGCGCCCGGATGGTCCGCGGCCAGCAGTTGGAGCAGCTGATGCCGGGCCACCAGTCCAAAACCCGCAGCGGGCTGCTGACGCCTATGGACGGACGGGCTGAACCGCAGATGGCGACGCACGCCATTGCCCGTGCCGCACAGGCGGCAGGCGCCAAGGTAATGACCGAATGCGCAGTTCGCAGCGTCGAGACCGCGGCCGGCCGCATCAGTGGCGTGATGACCGAGCGCGGCCGGGTTGCCTGCTCCGCTGTAGTCGTGGCGGGCGGGGCCTGGTCGCGGCTGTTCCTGGGCAACGCAGGTGTGAATCTGCCGCAGCTGAAAGTTCTGAACTCTGTCCTGCGCACGTCACCTGTGCAGGGCGGGCCAGACACCGCCATCCGCAGTGCCAATCTGGGCCTGCGCAAACGCGCCGACGGCGGTTACACGGTGGCGGATGCCCATGAAAACATCGTCGATATCGTTCCGGACAGCTTTCGCCTGGGCTGGAAGTTTCTGCCCAGCTACCGGCAGGAATGGCGGGCGCTGCAGTTCCGCCTGTCAGACCGCTGGCGCGAGGAGGCGGCCCAGGACCGCCGCTGGCAGCCGAACCAGACCACCCCGTTTGAGTTGTGCCGGGTGCTGGACCCTGCGCCGTCGCAAAAGGCGCTGAAAAGCGGCTGGGCGGCAGCGCAAAAGGCCTTTCCCGTGCTGAAAGGCGCCGATGTGGTGCAAAGCTGGGGCGGGCTGATCGACGCAACCCCGGATGCGATCCCGGTGATCTCGCAGGCCGACGGGCTGCCGGGACTGTTCATCGCCACCGGATTCTCGGGCCATGGCTTCGGCATCGGCCCCGCTGCGGGCAGACTTACCGCCGATCTGGTCACCGGCGACAACCCGGTGGTGGATCCGAGACCCTTCCGCCTGTCGCGGTTTTCCGACGGGACACGGTACGGGCCTCAGACCGGATACTGACCAGGCAGGGCTTGCGCGGCATCAGCTGATCGCCTGCCGCCACAAAGCGGCGAGTGGGGGCTAGGAACAGGATTGGAATGCGGGGTAGGATCCGGCAGGAGGCGTGCCCGCCATGAACCAGAACAAGACCGTCCCCACCGGGGCCAGCGTTGCGCAATTTCTTGCCGGTGTTGAGCCGGAACGCAAAGCAGATGAGGCGCAGCAGCTGGACACCCTGTTCCGCGAGGTTACGGGCTATGAGCCGCAGATGTGGGGGCCCACGATCATTGGCTATGGGCGCTACCACTACTGCTATGTTACCGGCCGCGAAGGCGGCTTTCTCGCCACCGGCTTCTCCCCCCGCAAGGCGCGCCATTCGATCTACATCATGCCGGGTTATCAGGACTACGGTGCCATCCTCTCCCGCCTCGGCAAGCACAAGCTGGGCAAAAGCTGCCTTTATGTGAACAAGCTCGCCGATATCGATCTGGACGTTTTGGCCGAATTGATCCTGGCGGGACTGAAGGATCTGGATGCGATCTGGCCGGTGCAGCCTGCTTGACGAACCGGGGCTTTCATCTTTCTGAAAATACTCCTGCCGGAGGCAGGCGCCACGGCTGCGTTCACTTTGCTGAAACTGGACAAACCGCGGCCCATGTGACAAGGGGCAGGGCAACAGGAGAACCGTGATGACCACCACCCGTTTTGCCCCGTCGCCCACCGGTTACATCCATGTGGGCAACCTGCGCACCGCGCTGATGAACTACCTGATCGCCCGCAAGGCCGGCGGCACCTTCATTCTGCGCATCGACGACACCGACCCGGAGCGGTCGAAGGAAGACTATGTCGATGCCATCAAGCAAGACCTGGAATGGCTGGGCCTGACCTGGGACAAGGTGGAGCGCCAGTCGGAACGGCTCGACCGCTATGTTGCCGCGGCGGATAAGCTGCGCGGGATCGGCCGCTTTTACGAGGCATTCGAGACTCCGGTCGAACTCGACCTGAAACGCAAGAAGCAGCTGAACATGGGCAAGCCGCCGGTCTATGACCGCGCCGCGCTGGCGCTTTCGGACGACGAGAAGGCCAATCTGCGCGCCGAGCGCGGCGATGGCGTCTGGCGCTTCAAGCTGGACCATCAGCGTATCGAATGGGCCGACGGCATCCTGGGCGATATCTCCATCGACGCGGCCTCGGTCTCCGACCCGGTGCTGATCCGCGGCGACGGGCAGTTTCTCTATACGCTGGCCTCGGTGGTGGATGACACCGAGATGGGCGTGACCCATGTGGTGCGCGGCTCCGACCATGTGACCAACACCGCGACCCAGATCCAGATCATCGAAGCGCTGGGCGGCACGGTGCCGTCGTTCGCGCACCACTCGCTGCTGACAGGCCCCCAGGGCGAGGCTCTGTCCAAACGCCTTGGCACGCTTGCCCTGCGCGACCTGCGCGAAGCGGGTGTGCAGCCGATGGCCCTGCTGTCTTTGATGGCCCGCCTGGGCTCCTCCGACCCGGTCGAGCTGCGCAGCGAACTGGCGGAACTGATCGACGGCTTCGATATCAATCGCTTCGGCGCCGCGCCGACCAAGTTTGATGTTGAGGATCTCTATCCGCTGACCGCCCGCCACCTGCAGTCGCTGCCGCTGGACGCGGTACAGGCAGAAGTGGACGCGCTGGGTGTGCCTGCCGCGAAACAGGCGGCGTTCTGGGACATGGCCAAGGAAAACATCACCACGCTCAAGGATCTGGGCGGCTGGTGGGAGCTGTGCCGCGATGGTGCCGCGCCGCTGGTGGCGGATGAGGACAAGGATTTCATCGCCGAGGCGATGGCGTTGCTGCCGGAAGGCCCCTACGACAGCGAAAGCTGGGGCAAGTGGACCGCTGCCGTGAAAGAGGCGACGGGCCGCAAGGGCAAAGGCCTGTTTATGCCGCTGCGCAAGGCCGTAACCGGTATGGAGCGCGGCCCCGACATGTCGGCGCTGCTGGCACTGATGGAAACAGTGCGCGCCCGCGGCTGACCGGTTGCTTCTGAAAGTGGAACAGGGCGGTGCTGCGAAGCACCGCCCATGTGTTTTGGGACGCTTCCGCCGGATGCGGGACGTTCAATCCCAGCGGCCATCCTGCAACTCCCGGTGCATGTCCTTGGCGGCCTCTGCCATGTCAGGATTGGGATGTTCGCCAAGCGCAATGAGGGATTTCTCCATCCAGCGCATCACCGAAGGGGCATCGCTGCCGCAGCGGGCAATCGGCGGAAAGGCGCAAGCCAGCAACTGCGGCGCTGTCACTGGCGGCACGTTGACATTGGGATAGGTGGCCTCGCGGGCGTCACTGACCCCATCCGCAGGTGTGTTTTCCCACAGCAGCCGTTCCAGCCGGCCCATGACCTCAACCGCTGTTCCGGGATCATTGACACCGGGTGACAGCGCCTTTTGCGCGGTTTCGGCCAGCAGCGACAGGCCAAAGGACGGGTCCTGATCAAAGCTGCGCACATCGCCTATATCGATCGCGGCAGAGGCCGCCTTGCTGAACTTGTTGTCCCCGGCGGTGGCCCAGGCCACCGGCTGGCCGCGTAGAATGTACTCGCCCGGTGCCCGCGCCAGGGTGATCTGCACCTTGGCTTCGGCGGCCAGCTCATCCAGCTGGGCGAGCCCGGCAAAGCGTACAAAGCCGCTTTCGGCGGCGGGAATATCCACTGCGTCATCGGGTTTGGAAGCTTCCAGCGCGCATACCCCGCCCAGGCAGGGCTTCTTTATCCGGGCGCGCAGGCTGGCGCGGGTGCGGTCCTCAATCAGCCGCAGGGTATGGTCCATGCTGCCAAGGCTCGACAAGTGATCAATCCAGCGCACGATGGCGCCAACAATCAGGATCACCACGATGATTGTCAGCCCGAAGACCACCAGCGCGCCCTCAGGCGTATAATACCGCGCCCGGAACAGGATCACTGCACTCAGCGAATAGATGAACCCGCCCACAAACGTGGCCAGAACCCGGTGGGTGATGGTGTCTTCCAGCAGCAGCCGGTAAACCCGCGGAGTGGCCATCGAGGCCGCAGTACGGTAGGCGCTGACCATGACGTTAAGGGAAAATGTCGTGACTGCCAGCATGCCGGAGGCAAGGATTGTCAGCACCGGCAGCACTGCTTCACGCCCGAAATCTTCGCTAAGACCGTTCGGCAGCAGCGGTTTTGCCAGCGGTGCCAGCAGCAGAAGCAACAAGGAAAAAAGGGAAATCAGTACAACTCTGAACCAGAGCTGCCGTGCAATCCGGCCGAGGTGCAATAGCGCCTTTTCTAACATGCCCCCGAGACTACCCGGCGGGCGCCTGTGCTGTCGATCAGTTCATCAAACAATTTGCGTTCGGCCGCCGTCACCGGCTGGTGCCGGGGATAGCGCGGCGCGGCCCGGTCGTTCAGCACAGGGGCGTCCCAACCATCGGTGGTTGCGGCAAAGCCCTGCAATCCAGCCTCGCCAAAGACCCGCAGATAGCCCTGCAGCACCACATCCAGATAGCTGAGCAGGATGGGATGCCTGTCCGTAACACCTTTCTGCTGTCCCGGTGCCACGGCATAAACGGATACTTCCGGCGTCCCCGCCAGCCCATGCAGAACCCTGTCTGAGGCGGGCAGCCGTTCGTAGGCAAATTCCCGTTCGTCCAGCGCAGCCCAGTCTGCCTCTGGCACCTCTGCGATCAGCCCGTCAATCACGCTGTCCCGGCAAGGCACAGCCGACAGAAACGCCACCTCTCGCAGGTCCGTATGCACCCAGGCGCGGCGCCAGCCGCGCAGCTGCGCAGGCCGGGCGCCGCCATAGTCATGCGTTGCCGTGTTCACCAGGCTGCCGTAGCCAAAGAAATAGGGGGCTGTCATCCGCTCCGCCTTTCTGCCGTGTTTCCGGGTATTGATGTATGTCAAACCGCTTTTTCCCGCCATGTGCAATAAGCGATGCACCATAGCTGCGGGAGCGACCCATGCGCATTACCAAAAGGACCAACATTGCCGTGCGGCTGCTGATGTATTGTGCCGCGCATGAGGACCGCCTGGTCACCAAGTCCGAGATTGCCGAATGCTGCAACATCTCGGAAAACCACTTGGCGCAGGTGATCAACCAGCTGAGCCAGCTTGGCTATCTGACAACCCTGCGGGGCCGCAACGGCGGCATGAACCTCGGCAAGCCCGCAGTCGAGATCCGGATCGGCGATGTGTTCCGCGATGTCGAAGGCAGCCTGCCGATGGTGGAATGCTTTGCCGACGCGGACAACACCTGCCCGCTGACCGATGCCTGCCGTCTCAAGGTGGCACTGGCCGACGCGGCGCAGGCGTTTTACACCGCGCTGGATGCCATTACCCTGGAAGCGCTGCTGTGCGGCAACCACGACCTGATGCGCATCCTGCAGCCGGTGTCCTGCGGCGCTCGCTGAAGCCGCCGCCGCAGGTCCGGTTACTCTCTGGCGCGCAGGATGCGGGCAGGCTTTGCTGCCAGCGGGCGCATGGCAAAGACCAGCCCGGCCAGAAGGGTTGTCAGAATGCCGCCTGAAACCACCATCAGCGCATTGGGCCAGATCACTGCATAGCCGGTCTCAAACACATAGGCATTGATCGCCCAGGCCCCGGCAATGCCGGCCGCCAGCGCAACCAGCCCGGCTGCCGCTCCCAGCAGGGCGGAGCGCAGCGCAAAGCTCAGCAGGATCTGCCTGCGCGGCGCCCCCAGCGTTTTTAAAAGTGCGGCCTCGTAACGGCGGGCAGGCTCTCCGGCAGCCGCAGTCCCCAGCAGCACCAGGAAACCCGTCAGCAGTGTCGCCGCAGCGCCATATGCGGTGGCGGCCGCGAGCTGCCGCAGAATGTCAGAGACCCGGTCAATGGCGTCGCGCATCCGGATCGCAGTGATGTTGGGCATCTCGCGCGCCAGATCGCGCAGGATCGCGGCTTCGGCCTGTTCATCGGCATAGACGGTGGCAATGAAACTATGCGGCGCACCGGCCAGTGCGGCCTCGTTCAGAACCATCACAAATCCCATGCCCGCAGTGGAGAAATCCACGTTGCGGAAGCTGGTGATGGTGCCGGTGATGTCCCGGCCCAGGATGTTCAGGGTCAGCGTGTCGCCCAAGGACAGCCCCAGTTCTTCTGCCTCTTCCGCGGCAAAACTGATTTGGGGGTCGCCGGTATAGTTCGCTGGCCACCATGTGCCGGCAGTCACTTCGGTTGCCTCCGGCCGGGCCGCGGCATAGGTGATACCGCGGTCGCCGCGCACCACCCAGTGATCGCCCGCAACCTCGGCAGCGGACTGGCCATTGATGCGGGTCAGCACCCCGCGCAGCATTGGCGCATTCTCTACCCGGTTCACGGCCGGATCATTCCCGACCCGCTCCAGGAAGCCGGGCATCTGGCTGCGCTGGATGTCGACAAAGAAATAGCTCGGTGCCACATCCGGCAGGTTGCCGGCAATCGCCCGGCGCATGTTGCCATCGATCTGGCCGATGGCGGCCAGAACCGTCAGCCCCAACCCGAGCGCCAGCACCGCCGGCACTGCGCCATCCCGCGCGCTGCCGATGGAGGACAGCGCCCAGCGAAGAGCAGGGCGCCCGCGCGAGGCAGCGGTGCTGCGGCGGGCCAGGAACCCGATCCCCAGCGCGGAAACCAGCAGTACCATCAGCGCCCCCATCAGACCGCCTGCGGTCCACAGCGTCAGCTGTGCCGAGCCGCTGAACCAGGCCGCCAGCCCCACCAGCGCCGCCAGCGCCAGCGCAGTGGCCAGCAAGTAGCGCGGTGCCGGCAGCCGGGTGCGGCTGGTAAAGGCATCGCGGAACAAGGAGGCCGCGCGGATGCGCTCGGCCCGGGCCAGCGGCCACAGGGCAAAGATGAAAGCGGTCAGCACGCCATAGAGTGCCGCCTCTGCCAGTGCCGACGGGTAGATCGAAAACACTGCTGGAAACGGCAGCTGCGCCGCAATCAGCGGCCCCAGCAGCATCGGCCCCAGCCCGCCCAGAACCAGCCCGATGCCGACCCCGATCAGCGTCAGCGCGCCGATCTGCAGGAAGTAGGTCAGGAAGATTGTCTGCCGCTCGGCCCCCAGCGTGCGCAGGGTGGCGATGGTGGCGGTCTTGGTTGCCAGATAGGCGCGCACGGCGGCGGAAACGCCAACCCCGCCCACCGCCAGCCCGGACAGGCCCACCAGCACCAGAAACCCGCCGAGACGTTCCACGAATGAGGCGATCCCTGGCGCCCCGTTCCGGGCATCGCGCCAGCGCATGCCGGTGGTTTCAAACAGACCCTCGGCCTCGGCCTGCAGTGTGTTCAGATCGCTGCCCGCCGGCAGCTCCATCCGGTATTTGGTGTCAAACAGCGTGCCGGGCGCCAACAGGCCTGACGCCGCCAGATCCCCGGTTCTCACCATAGTGCGCGGCCCCAGTTCAAAACCCGAGGCCGCGGCATCCGGTTCCAAGGCAATCACCGCCATCAGGCGGAAATCCTGGGTGCCCAATCGGAAGCTATCGCCCGGCTGCAGCCCCAGCCGGTCGGCCAGCACCCGGTCCATCACCCCGCCGGGCAAGCCCTCCGCTCCGGCCAAGGCGGTCTCCAGCGGCATCTTCGGCGCGAGGTCCATCGCTCCCTTCAACGGGTACAGCCCGTCCACCGCCTTCACCTGGGTCAGCCCGCGTTCCTCACCCACCGTGGCCATTGAGCGGAACTCGGCAATCTCGGAATAGCGCAGCGCGTTCCGGTCCAGCCAGGCACGTTCATTTTCATTGGCAAAGCGGTAGGTGAAATTCAGCTCGGCATCGCCGCCCAGGATCGTTGCCCCTTCACGCGACAGGCCGGTTTCGATCGAGGCCCGGATCGAGCCGATGGCGGCAATCACCCCGACGCCCAAAGCCAGACAAGCCAGAAAAATGCGAAACCCCTTCAGGCCGCCGCGCAGTTCACGCAAGGCAAACCGCCAGGCGAGACGAAGTCTGCCGGCATTCATTCGGCAGCCTCGCGCGCGGCCTCTTCATCGATCCGCCCGTCACGCAGCCGGATCACCCGGTCGCAGCGGGCGGCCAGTTCCGGCGCATGGGTGACCATCACCAGCGTCGCGCCAGAGCGGTCGCGAAGGCCGAACAGCAGGTCCATCACCGCGGCGCCATTGGCCTCGTCCAGATTGCCCGTCGGCTCATCCGCCAACAGGATCGCGGGCCGCGGCGCCAGCGCGCGGGCCAGCGCCACCCGCTGCTGCTCGCCGCCCGACATCTGCGCCGGGAAGTGGCCGGCGCGATGGCCAAGACCAACCGCCTGCAGCTCCGCCTGGGCGCGCTCAAACGCGTCCTTGGCGCCCGCCAGCTCCAGCGGTGTGGCGACATTCTCCAGCGCGGTCATTGTGGGGATCAGGTGAAAGCTCTGGAACACCACTCCCATGTTGTTGCGGCGGAACCGCGCCAGCGCGTCCTCGTCCATCACGGTAAGATCCTGGCCAAGCGCTGTGATTGTGCCGCCGGTGGCCTGCTCCAGCCCGCCCATCAGCATCAGCAGCGATGACTTGCCCGACCCGGACGGCCCCACCAGCCCCAATGTCTCCCCTTGCCGCACATCCAGCGAGATGCCGTGCAGAATCTCTACCGGGCCGGTATTGCTATTCAGGGTCAAAGACGCATCTAACAGATGCAGAGCGGGATTGTTATTGTCGGTCATCTGGCCTGCCTGTTGGGTCCATCTAACGGATATGGAGTGTTTGCGGCGATGCACAAGATACTGGCGCTGTTGAGCTTGCTGCTTTTTTCAAGCTCCGCCTGGGCTGAAACGCTGCGGATCACTGTATTGGGTGACAGTCTGGTGCAGGGCTACGGGCTGCCGCAGGACCAGGGCCTGGTGCCGCAGCTGGAGCGCTGGCTGAACGGGAATGGCGCCGAAGTGCGGCTGCAGAACGCCGGTGTGTCCGGCGACACCACCGCCGGCGGGGCGGAGCGCGCCGAGTGGACGCTGTCAGACAACCCTGACGGTTTGATCGTGCTTTTGGGCGGCAATGACCTGTTGCGCGGCTTGGCGCCGGAACAGGCGCGGGCGAATCTGGCCCTCATCCTGCAGGAAGCCGGAACCTTGGGAATTGAAACCCTGCTGATTGGCATGAAGGCGCCGGGCAATTACGGGCCAGAGTACAAAACCGCCTTTGATGCAATCTACCCCGGTTTGGCTGCCGAATTCGGGGCAGTGCTGCACCCGGATGCCTTTGCAGGCGTTGCAGCCAAGGCCGGAGGGGATCCGGCTGCGGCGCAAGTCTATATGCAGGACGACGGCATCCATCCCAATCCCGCCGGCGTTGCACTGAACGTCGCGGCGCTGGGGCCAGCGGCCTTGCAGCTGGTCAAAACAATACGTCAGTGAAAACAGCCCCGTCGGGCAGGGCTGTTTGAACGCTGTCAAGCGTGATCAGAAGATCGGATCAGGAGGCCAGTGCGATATCAACCGCGGACTCGCGGCCGTCCCGGCCGGCTTGCAGTTCGTAAGTCACTTTCTGATTGTCGGCCAGGCCGGTGAGGCCGGATCGCTCAACTGCGGAAATGTGGACAAAAATGTCCTTGCCGCCATCATCGGGTGCAATAAAGCCGTAGCCTTTGGTGGTGTTGAACCATTTGACGGTGCCAGTCGCCATCGTCGTATTCTCCTAAGTCGTCTCAATTCTCTGCCCGCTTTATGCGGCAGAACGGCAACGGTCTGCCGAGGGTCATGACCGCGCCGGTAAGGCAACAATGATGATACTCGCGTTACGCTGCGATGACAGATTTGAGTAGGAATCACCCGTGGTGCAAGAAAAATACGGAGTGACGCGCGGTTTTCGGGCTGATTCCGGCGGGACCGTGCCTAAAGAACTGTCACAACCGTACCGAGCGGAACCCGCTGATACAGGTCCATGACATGCTCATTCATCATCCGGATGCAGCCGTTGGATACCGAGTGGCCGATGGTCTGCGGCTGGTTGGTGCCGTGGATGCGGAAATAGGTATCGATGCCGTTCTGGAACAGATACAGCGCCCGCGCGCCGAGCGGATTTTCCGGACCTCCCGGCTGGATGTAGTCGTTGTCGACGAATTTGGCATAGGCCCGCGGATCACGTTCGATCATCTCGTCGGTCGGGCGCCAGGTGGGCCAGACCTTCTTGCGTTCGATCACCGCTTTGCCGGTGAACTCCAGACCGGCCTTGCCGACACCCACGCCATAGCGCATCGCCTGACGCTTGCCGGTGACAAAATAAAGGTAGTAGGAGCGCGGCAGCACCAGAATCTGCCCCGGGGCAAAATCCTTGCGGATCCGGACCTCCTGCGGGGCGGGATCAAAAGGGGCTGGTTCTTTCTTGCGGGCCAGCGCGGGCAGCGGAAGCAGGCTTGCCGCGGCCGCTGCGGTGCCAGAGCTCAGAATTTTCCGGCGTGAAATCATGGGTAAATCTCCGGATGTCTGTTGTGTCTCCTTGCCATCTTCCAGCGCGGAATACGCTGGGTCAACGGGATTCCGCAGACGGGCCGGCAAGTGTTGCAAGCGTGGCAGCAGCCGGGGTGCAATCGGCAATCCAGCCAAAGTATCGCAATTTCCCGGCCAGCAGCCCCGGCCAAGGGTTCGGCGCATTGCGCCTTGCATGCCCTTGCAGGTGAAGCAGCGGCCTGACGCCCCCCAATGCGGATTACAGGTTTGTGAAGCTCTGGCTGCGTCCCTTGCGGCTTGGCCGCCGTCGTCTATATCTGGGCAAGATTGAAGCAAAGGAGCCATCATGGGCGCCAAGACCCTGACCTGCCTGGCCTGTGCGCAGCTGAACCGGGTGCCTGAGGACAAGCTGGGCAAAGGCCCCAATTGCGGCAGCTGCGGCGCGGCACTGATGCCGGGCAAGCCGGTGGACGTGAATCCGGCCGTATTGCAGAAAGCGGCGCAAAATGACGATCTGCCGCTGGTGGTTGATTTCTGGGCGCCCTGGTGCGGGCCCTGCCGGACGATGGCACCGGAATTCGCCAAAGCCGCCAAGGCGCTTGGCGGCAAGGCGCGGCTGGTCAAGCTGAACACCCAGGATCATCAGTCCGCCGGCGCGCGCTACCGTATCCGCGGCATCCCGACCCTGGTTGTTTTTGAGCGCGGCAAGGAGAAAAAGCGCCAGGCCGGCGCGATGCGGCAAGGCCAGATCGTCAGCTGGCTGCGCGGTTAGGCGCGGTTGCCGCAGGCTTGCCCGAGGGCCGGCTGCGACTGCATCCAGCAACGCAGGGAAAGCCCCGCAATCATCAGAACGGTCGCGCCCAGACCTGCTGCCGGATACAGCATCAGGCTCTTCCACAGCGGCAGCGCGGCCGCGAAAAACCCATACGCCGTGGCGCACATCCCGGTGATCATACCTGCGAACAGTCCAGCCCAAACCATGGCAACTCCTCCTCCGGGAGCAATCTAGCCTGACCGCCCCCGTGTCTCTCAAGCCTATCTTGCGGACAATTTTGCTGAAAAAAGGTTCAAAAAGTGTCAATAGGCTGAGCGGCGCTGCGCGAAGGGAGGGGGCAGGATTACTTTGAGGTCAGCGCCACGCCGTCCTTGGCCTTTGGCATCTTGCCCTTGCCCTGTTGCAGCACATGAGTCAGCTCATGCGCCAGCAGGCCGGTATCCTTGGCGAATGCGGGCTTCATCACATAGATATTGTTGCCGACGGTAAAGGCCTTGGCTTTCAGCTCCTTGCAGACGTCCTTGGCATTGCCGCCGACATGCACCCGCACTTTGCCCAGATTGCCGCCGAAATGCGCCTCCAGCCCTTTACGCAGATCGCCGGGCAGTTTTTTCTCGGTGGTGCCTTCTGGTTCGGTCTTGAGCTTCTTGCGCTTGGCCTTCTTGCCCTTTGTTGCCTCGACCTGTGCCTTCACCTCTTCCGGTTTCAAAGCCATGCGGGGATCCTTTCCAATGCACAAACCAACAGTGGGCGCCAGGGCGCCCGCCGTGATGGTAGCGCAGAGTTGGGGAAAGGGCAAAATGGAGAGGGTCTATCCCTTTGGGAGGTGGCGCGCAGCGGCCCGGCCCGCGCCTGACCTTCCGTCACGCCAAAGGCGTGCTTTCCGCATGACGAAGGCGCATTCGCACCTCCCCAAGGTCAGGCGCGGGCTTTGTGTTGCTTATCAGCTGGCAAAATAGGAAGGGCGGCCAATGGCCGCCCAACTTCAAAGGAACAATCCGATGATAGTCAGCAAGAGTGCAATGGTTCCGATTACGTCACCATATGACACTCGCCCTTCCAACTTGAATGAAAACCGCATTAGCCAAAAGCCTCTAGCGATGCTCATCCGGATGAGCGTTAAAGTTCGCTCAGTAGATTATACTGCCCTTTATAGCAGTTTGGCCTGCTCCTATGATCACTTGGAGCAACCTGTCGGCGGTTGTCCACCAGCATCCCGCTAGTGGGCCACCTTAGCAAAGCCGGGCTAGGGCTTCACATAGCACCGCTAAGCGCTGACCTGCAAAAGGGTTGCCGCCAAGGCGGGCCTTGTGCAGGCTTCGAACAATATGGGAACATCAGCCTGTTCTTGCAAGTGGCAATTCCTGCTAATCTAAAGAGCTGCCCCCAATGCAGGGCCGCTCTTCACCAGCGCTTACCGCACAAACTTCTTGTGCTTCAACCGCTTGGGCTCCAGCGCGTCCGGTCCCAGACGGCGCTTCTTGTCCTCTTCGTAATCCTCGAAGTTGCCCTCGAACCACTCCACATGGGCGTCGCCCTCGAACGCCAGGATGTGGGTGCAGATCCGGTCGAGGAAGAAACGGTCGTGCGAGATCACCACCGCGCAGCCGGCAAAATCGACCAGCGCGTCTTCCAGCGCCCGAAGGGTTTCCACGTCCAGGTCGTTGGTCGGTTCGTCAAGCAGCAGCACGTTGCCGCCTTCTTTCAGCAGCCGCGCCATGTGGACCCGGTTGCGCTCACCGCCCGACAGCAGAGACAGTTTCTTTTGCTGGTCGCCGCCCTTGAAGTTGAACGAGGAGCAATAGGCGCGGGAATTGACCTGCGCATCGCCCAGTTCGATGATCTCGGCGCCGCCGGAGATCGCTTCCCACACGGTGTCGCCATCGTTCAGGTCATCGCGCGACTGATCCACATAGGACAGTTTCACGGTATCGCCATAGGTGACAGTGCCGGCGTCGGGCTGCTCCTGGCCGGTCAGCATGCGGAACAGGGTGGATTTACCGGCGCCGTTGGGGCCGATCACACCGACAATGCCGCCGGGCGGCAGATCAAACGACAGGCCCTCGACCAGCTGCTTGTCGCCGTAATGCTTGGAGATGCCCTCGACGTCGATCACCTTGGATCCCAGACGCGGGCCGTTGGGGATGACGATCTGGGCGCGGGTCAGCTTTTCACGCTCGGACTGGCTGGCCAGATCGTTATAGGCGTTGATCCGGGCCTTGGACTTGGCCTGGCGCGCCTTGGCGCCCTGGCGCATCCATTCCAGCTCGCGCTCCAGCGTTTTCTGCTTGGATTTGTCTTCGCGGGCTTCCTGCTGCAGGCGCTTGGCCTTCTGCTCCAGCCAGGCGGAATAGTTGCCCTCGTAGGGAATGCCGCGGCCGCGGTCCAGCTCCAGGATCCAGCTGGTGATGTCATCCAGGAAATAGCGGTCGTGGGTGACGCAGAGGATGGTGCCCTTGTAGTCGATCAGGTGCTGCTGCAGCCAGGCGATGGTCTCGGCATCGAGGTGGTTGGTCGGCTCGTCAAGCAGCAGCATTTCCGGCGCTTCCAGCAGCAGCTTGCACAGCGCCACGCGGCGGCGCTCACCGCCCGACAGGTTGGCGATCTCGGCATCGTCCGGCGGGCAGCGCAGCGCCTCCATCGAGACGTCGATCTGGCTGTCCAGATCCCACAGGTTCTCGGCGTCGATCTTGTCCTGCAGCTCGGCCATCTCCTCGGCGGTCTCGTCCGAGTAGTTCATCGCCAGCTCGTTGTAGCGGTCCAGAATGTCCTTCTTGGCCTTGACGCCCAGCATCACGTTTTCCCGCACGGTGAGGCTCTCGTCCAGCTTCGGCTCCTGCGGCAGGTAGCCGACCTTGGCACCCTCGGCGGCCCAGGCCTCGCCGGTGAAATCGGTATCGAGGCCGGCCATGATTTTCATCAGGGTGGATTTACCGGCGCCGTTGACGCCGACCACACCGATTTTCACACCGGGCAAGAAGGACAGGTGGATGTTTTCAAAACATTTCTTGCCACCGGGGTAGGTCTTGGAGACACCCTGCATGTGGTAGACGTACTGATAGGCGGCCATGTGACTGCTCCATGATGGGGGAATTCTAGCTGGCTGGTGTGATAACGGATGGGCGGCGGCGGGGCAATGAGGGATGCGGAGGGCAGGAACCGGCGTCCGAACCGTGCCTCTTGCCCGACTCACCCGTCCTGCCCCACACTGACGGGTACCGGAAACTTCGGGGCGCCCCGGCTTGCCGCTTGCTGCGCCCAGACCTGACAACGCCGCCCTTTCAGTGATCGCAAACACATCAGCGGCGTCCCAGACCTGCGCTGCAGCGGCCGGGGGCCCCTCCTAACACAGGAGGACCCTTTGATGATTGCCTCACGCCTGAAACATCATCTGGAGGCACAAGGCCTGCCATTCGGCACGGTCCGCCATCCCTATACTGCCACGTCCGCCGAATGCGCCGAAAGCGCCCATGTGCCGGGCGACCATCTGGCAAAATCAGTGCTCATCCACATGGAGGAAGGCCCGGTGCTTGCCGTGCTGCCCTCCAATCAGACCGTTGATCTGCACGCGCTGCAATCGATGATGGACCGCCGTCTCGGCCTGGCGCCGGAATATGAGCTGAACCAGGTCTTTGACGATTGCGATCCCGGTGCTGCCCCCTGCGTGGGCCAGGCCTATCATGTGCCGACGGTAATCGACGACAGCCTGAGCGGCCTGGACAAGGTCTGGTTCGAGGCCGGCGACCACAAGACATTGGTGGAAATGAAGGGCAATGATTTCGACACTTTGATGAAGGATGCCAAACACGGATCCTTCTGCATCATGCATTAGCCCCCCGTGCCAATGGCCTGCCGCCACCGCGTCACCGGGGCGGCGGCAGATGCGGGTCAGAAATCGAACAGATCTTCGAGAAAGTTCTTTTTCTTCTTATAGGGCTTTTTGCCATAGCGCGGATCGTAATCGCCGCCCCGGTCGTCATACCGCTGCGGCTGCTGCTGGGCTGCAGCCCGGACCGGCTGGGCAGAGCGTTCGATGATCTTGTCCAGCTCGCCCCGGTCCAGCCACACGCCGCGGCATTTCGGGCAATAATCAATCTCAACACCGGCGCGGTCGCTCATGACCAGCTGGGTTCCGTCAGTCGGGCACTGCATTTGCGTCTCCTTGCACAACTCATACGGCTCAGGTGGGCAGCGCCGCTGGCTTGCGCAAGGCACCGGCGCCGCAAATTCGGGTAATTTGCAGAATTCCGCCCATTCCCAAGGACCTGACCCATGGTAAGCTGCCTGCAAACCATGGAGGCGCACATGAGCAGCAAAACCATCCAGGCCGGTTTCCTGGCCCTGATCCTCGCCAGCACCCCCGCCTTTGGCGGCGAAGGCGGCGGCGGTGGCGGCAACCGGGACAGCGGTGCAAGCAGCGGCGGCGGCCAGCGCAGCGGGCTGAGCTCGCGGGCGACAAAGACCGTTGTCACCACCCTGACCCGCGGTTTTGACCGCTGCGGCACCTTGCCCAAGGTTTACAGGTTCGACTGCTTCCGGCACACTTACAAGCTGGCGGTGCAGCAGTTGGACGGCAATCATTCCTATGCCGAGGCAACCCAGGCGCTGGAACTGGTGCAGGACACCCTGACCCGGGGCGTTCAGAATAACCTGGACCCGGCCCAGAAACCCAAGCGCAAGGGGCTGAACCTCTACCGCGCGGTGAAACCCGCCGCGGTGCCGCAGATTCAACGGCAGACCGAACGGGCGATGAAACAGGCTGAAACCATCCTGCTGCGCTCTCCCGCGGACAAGCAGGTGCATTATGCCCGTATCGCCGAAGCGGTGAATTCCAACAAGGTGCTGCTGCGTTCAGCCATGCTGCCGGGGGCGGCGATCCGGCTGGCCTGGACGCTGCTCAAGGCGGCGGTCCCGGCCTGACCGGGGCGGTGTCAGCGCACCACATGCACCGCGCAAGCGGCGTGGCGCACCACATGGCCTGAGGTAGACCCCCAAAGCAGGTCCTGCATCGAAGGGCGGTGCGAGGCGAGGACGATCAGATCCGGCTGGTTCTGTTCGGCCCAGTCCAGAATGGTGCGCCCTGAATGCCCTTCGATCAGCATGCCTTGGGCATTGGGCAGCGTCTTTGCCAGCCCGTCCAGCTCGGCCTGCAGCGCGCTGCGGGTGCCTTCCATGAAATCTGCCGGGATATAAGAAATCGCATATGCCGGAACCTGTTCGATCACATGCAGCAAGGTTACCTGGGCTCCGGGTGCGGACAGCAGCCGCGCCACTTTCAGCGGCCCGGTCACATCCCGCTCCGGATCAAATGAAATCGGCACCAGGATATTATGGTACATAGCAAACCTCCATCGGTTGATGTTCCTGTCAAGAATAGCCCTGATGGTGGCAGCCTGCCATGACCGGGGTCAAGGCAGGTGCCGTTCCGGGTGGAATTGGAAGGCGCTAGGTGCCGAACACCTCCGCCACGTCATACATCACCGGCTCGAAACTGCGGCACAGTTCATTGATCTTGCGGTTGCGCTCACGCATTTCAGGGCTGCGCAGCATTGCCATGAAATCCTCGCGGCGGCGCCATTGCGAGTAATTGGCGATACGGGTCTGCGCATCGTTCACATGCAGCCCGGCCGCAACAAAGCCGGGTTGTTTCGAGATGAACTCCGCATAGGCGTCCTGCAACGCCTCCAGCAGGTCCTGGCAGGTCCCGGGCGACATCTCAAATGTGGTGATAACGGTTTGGATATCAGCGGTTTTTGCTATTTTCGGCATTGGCCCCTCCGTTGACTTTCCCCAGCCTACGCCCGTTCGCGCATAAAGCGCACGACCTTTTTTCGGGCAGCAATCAGTACGTGTTCTGTTAAAATTTAATACAACCTTAACTATAAGTCGAAACCCTTGCCGAACTGTTCTGGGGGTTTTGGGATGAAACCTGTCTGTGCCGTCTGTCTTGCCCTGGCGCTGGCCCAACCAGCGGCTGGCGGCGCTTGGCTGGAGCCGCCGGGCAGGGGGTTTGCCTCTGCCAGCGCCACCTACCGGCAAACCGGCGGTGAGGCCGCGCAAGAGCTGAGCTTTTACGGGGCGATTGGCCTGACCTCCGAACTCTCCCTTGGCATTGACCTGAACCGGAATTCGGCTGGCTCCGGCCATGCCTTGATCTTCGCCCGCCTGCCGCTGCACACAGGATCCCGCTACCGGCTGGCGGCAGAGGCCGGGTTCGGCGGCAATCATTACCACGGGGGTTGGCAGATGATGCAAAAGACAACCCTGTCTTACGGGCGCAATTTCGAGACCGGCCAGAATACCGGCTGGCTGGCGGTGGATGCCGCCTATGAGCTGCGAAACCACGGTCTGGAGGCGACCTGGAAACTGGACGCCGCCATCGGCCTGAACCGACCCGGCAAGATGGCGCCGATGCTGCAGGTAGAGACGTCCAAGCCGGTGGGCGGCCGGTTTTCTTATGCGCTGACCCCGGCCCTGCGGGTTCCGCTGGACAGCAGCCGGGAGCTGATCCTGGGACTGGAATACCGCAACACAGGCCGTCGCAGCCTTGGTCTGGAGCTGGGGGTGTGGCAAAGATTTTGAAACCCTTCACTGATACCAGAGATGCAGATGCCCGATCCGGTCCGCGCCGCAGATGACGGCGCCCGCGCCTGGCCCGGAGCCTGATGGCAAGCGCCCGCTTGTTTCGCATCCGCGCCTCAGCCTGATGTGCCGGGCAGATTTCATCTTTGTGCGGTTTGCTGTGACGGGCGCGCATCTGAATGGCGGCTTTGGCAAGGCCTTCCGCCTTGCCGCCGCCGATCTGCATCCGCCCGGCAGCATTGGTTAGCTGTCCATCCGCATGATGACCTGAACCTCACCCTTGACCGCTTCGCCCCAGCGCAGCCGGATTTCGTCGTTGTCCGGCCCTTGCTGGGTCTCGATATACGGCACGATGTAGCGGGTGCTGTTGCCGCTGGTTTTCAGCGCGCCCAGCGGCACCACGCTGTCGGCATAGCGGGCAAATCCTTGGAACGGCAGCAGCCCTTCGGCCCGCACCGACCAGGAGGCTGAGGCCGAAGACTGATCATGCCGGACCCGCAGCGGGTTGGCGGTTTGGGCCGAGACGTTGTGGTACATGTTGCCGCTGAAATCCACATTCTTGGAGCGGCTGAAGTCCAGATCCGAGAAACTGGTATCCACCCGTTCCGCCCGGTCGATACTGCCATTGAGCGAGCGGAATTTATTGCCGGTGACAGAAAGCCCGTTCAGGAAATGGCCGCTGCCAAAAGGTTTGACCACGATGTAGCTGAACCAGGGGGCGACATCGCCGGACAGGAACACATTGCCGGTTACCGACAACGCGCTGAAGGAGAAACCGCCGGTGAAATCCGGCGTCGGGTCCCCCTCGTTGGTCCATTCGATGAAGCAATTGTCGATGTAGTTGTCGGACACGGTCGAGGTGCAATTGTTTGACGCCAGCACCAGCCCCGCGGTGCGCACGCCGCTGGCGATACTGTCGCCCTGAAAGAAGTGATTGCCGGTCACCGTGTTGCTGCCGCCCGCCAGCAGCGCGAAATGGCGGAACCTGGTGGCCCGGTTGCTGCGCAGTTTGGCGTCATTCGCGTTGACGTTCAAACCGATGCTGACCCGGTCTGGCACATCCTCGCCGTCCTCATTCGACAGGAACTGGCAATTGTCCACCAGAATCCCCTGGCAGCCGGTTCCGGTGGAGGTGATGCCGC
This sequence comes from Leisingera sp. SA215, assembly GCF_055902035.1. Lineage (NCBI taxonomy): Bacteria > Pseudomonadati > Pseudomonadota > Alphaproteobacteria > Rhodobacterales > Roseobacteraceae > Leisingera > Leisingera sp. SA215. Next base: position 184,029 of record NZ_JBVVXU010000002.1, read on the forward strand.
GGTCCTTGGGCCGGGAGAAGAAACAGCTGTCAAACGCGTTCACCGACCCGGCCGGCGCCAGCCGCACTGCGCTGCAACGGCCATTGCACTGAAACTCGATGCCTTCCATGCCAAATTTGCTGAGCGCACTGAAACCGCTGAAATCCACCAGGTATTTGAAGTTCCTGAAAGTGAAGTTCTGGGTGCCATCGGCATCATAAAGCGCTGCGCTGAGGGTCAGCTCTCCGGCGCCGGTGTTCTTGGACTTCACATAAATTTCGCGGCCCACTCCGGCGCCTTCCACCAAAGAGCCAACAGCAATATTGGCGATATTGGCCACATTGGTCAGCTTTTTGGAGTCCGAAACGCTGTAGGTTGCTTGCGAGGTCACCACCTCTGTGTCCCAGGCCGCATTGCTGGCGGCCTCCAATTGGCCGTTGCGGATGACCCGGCGGGTTGCATAGGAGCTTTTGTTCGGCACCGCCGCCTGCATATCGATCGGTCCGGTGACAGTGATCTTACGGCCCTTCAGGTCGAGGGATTCATGGTCTGCGTTGTTGATCAGCGCCTGAAACGCCTTTTTGAACCCCAGCTCCTCAGAGCCGAACGCCGCCGCATATGCGGGAAAATCAAAGTTCTTTGTCAGCAACAGCATTTGGCTGCCGGGCATGGAAACGGTGCCTTCGAACACGGCCTCATGGTTCAGCGAAACGGTGCTGTCCAAGCGGAATTCCCCGGCGGGCACCAGGATGCGGCGCCCGTCCGCGGCTGCGTCAGCGGCCTCAAAGGCTGCGCTGCAGTCGGTGCTGCCATCGCCCACGGCACCATAGTCGGTCACATCCACGAGGCTGAGCATATCGCGCAGAAAGGCGCTGGTGATGTCGGTGATCTCGATATCATCAATCCGCACCACACCGCCATTGGCGCCGGTCAGGTCCAGCCCGAAATGACCGTAATCCGCGTCGCGTCCCCAGGGCATGTCCACCCCGCCGCGGCTGCCGCTGCCGACGATGCCGGTGACCTCCGCCACTGCGCCGTATGTTGTCAGCGCAACCTGCGGAGCGGTTTCATCGACGCCGCCGATATGGCTGCCGTTGCCCGCTGCCGCCCAGCCGGCGATCCGCACCGAGGGCAGTGCGCCGCTGACCGCCTTCACCCGTGCCTTGATCTGCAAATAGCAGCCCGGTTCCAGCGGTGTCTGCCCCATGAAGCGCAGTTTTTGCGTGTTGGCGGTCTTCTGCAGCTCCAGGCAGCCGCCAAAATCCGCATCCGCCGCCACAAAGACGGCATTGGCCGCGCCGTCATAGGTGTCTGAGCCGGGGGTGCCGTCGCCGCTGGACCAAACGTTCAGACCATTCGAAAATGCCGGCGGCATCAGCTGCAAACCTTCGGTGATTGCCTTGTTCATGAGAGTTCCTTTTCCTGCTGCGCATGTCGCGTTCGGGAAAAAGGATTTACAGATGCCGCGTTAATTTCCGCCCAGCGGTGCGTGCGCAGGTCAGGCGTCAGGCGCCCTCAGCCTGCCCATTTAGAAGTTGTACAGCATTGATTTTCCATTCACTTCCTGGCTTAACCATTTGGTAATCCAGCAGGTGCACGCGGCCCTTTGTGTCGGTGATCATCACCCGCTGCCAAAGGCTGCCCGCCATCTCGCGCAGCTGCAGATAGCGCACATCGGCAGGCCGCCAGACCATCGGGTAGCCCTGCCGCACCATTTCGCCAAACCGTTCTGGCGTGCCAAAGATCCGGCGGATTGCTGGGGAGGCATGCGCAAAGGCGGCGTTGAAATCGTCGTTCAGGAAAGCCGTGATCTGGGAACTGATCACCCCGGTGACCGGTTCCTTTTGCGCGATGGCCGGGACGGCCAGAAGAAAAACACTTACCCCCGCAAACAGAACACTGCGCATCTGCCCCTCCCGGTTCGCCCGACTCCAGTTAGAGCGAAGTGACGCCGCGTCAAAAAAATACCGGGGGAAGAATAGGCTGACGCGGACAGGCCGGGCAACGCCCGCCCGCGGGGGGCCTGTCTTTGGACAGTACAGATACCGGAACAGAAAAGGGCGCGGAAATCCGCGCCCTTTATGCAGAGAAAACAGGGAAGGGCTTAAGCCAGCTCGCCCGCCAGTGCCTTTTCAATCAGTGCGATGGTGTCCTCGACGCCGTAAAGCGCGATGAAGCCGCCGAAACGGGGACCCTGGGAGGCACCCAGCAGCACTTCGTAAATGGCCGAGAACCAGGCGCGCAGAGGCTCGAACCCATGGATCTTGCCGATGGCAAAAACCACGGACTGCAGGAATTCCTCGTCCGTGAAATCGGCCTCGGGCAGGGGGTCGTCATTGCCTGCCAAATCGTTCTTTTTGGCAATCGCGGCCAGCGCGGTTGCCGGTGATTTCAGCGCATCGGCCAAATCGGTAAGTGCCGCGCGCTCCTGATCGGTGGGCAGGCGGAACACCTTGGACGGCTTTACGAAATCGTTGAAATAGGCGACGGCAAAACCTGCCGCCTGATCCATTGCCGGGTTGCTCTCGGGGGTGGCATCGGGGGCGTATTTGTTGATGAAACCCCACATGGTCGCTTTGTCCTCGGCGCTGGAGGCGCTGGCGAGGTTCAGCAGCATCGAGAACGGCACCACCATATCCGACTGCGGCACGTCACCGCCGTGGATGTGCCAGACCGGGTTGTTCAGCTGCGCCTTCAGGTCCTGGGTGTGATAGGCACGCAGCTGCTGGTGGTATTCATCCACCGCCTTGGGGATCACGTCAAAATGCATCCGCTTGGCGGTTTTGGGCTTTTGATACATGAAATAGGCCAGGCTCTCGGTCGAGGCGTAGGTCAGCCATTCGTCGATAGAGATACCATTGCCGGAGGTTTTCGAGATCTTCTGGCCGTTGGCATCCAGGAACAGCTCATAGGTGAAATGCTCCGGCGCGCGGTGACCCAGCACCCGGCAGATGCCGTCATAGATCGGCGTGTTGGTGGAATGGTCCTTGCCGTACATCTCGAAATCGACCTGCAGCGCCGCCCAGCGGGCACCGAAATCCGGTTTCCACTGCAGTTTGACATTGCCGCCGGTGACCGGCAGGGTCCATTCCTTGCCGTCCTCGTCGTCAAAGGTGATGGTGTAGGTCTCGGCGCAGACCTTCTTCATCGGCACATAGAGGACGCGGCCGGTTTCCGGGTGGATCGGCAGGAAGATCGAATAGGTCTGGCGGCGCTCCTCGCGCAGGGACTTCAGCATGATCGCCATCACGTCGTCATACTTGTCGACGGCGCGTTTCAGCACCTCGTCGAACTGGCCGGAGCGGTAAAACTCCTGCGCCGAAATGAACTCATACTCGAACCCGAAGGTATCGAGGAAGCGGCGCAGCATGGCGTTGTTGTGGTGGCCAAAGCTTTCGTGCGTGCCAAAGGGATCCGGCACCGAGGTCAGAGGCTTTTGCAGATGCTCGTGCAGGCCCTCGGGATTGGGCACATTGCCCGGCACCTTGCGCATGCCGTCCAGATCGTCCGAGAAGCAGATCAGTTTGGTCGGGATGTCCGAGATGGTCTCGAATGCCTTCTTGATCATAGTGGTGCGGGCCACTTCGCCGAAGGTGCCGATGTGCGGCAGGCCTGACGGGCCATAGCCGGTCTCAAAAAGAACATAGCCCTTTTCCGGCGCGCCCTTGGCATAACGTTTGAGAACCCGGCGGGCCTCTTCAAACGGCCAGGCTTTGCTCTTCAGAGCTTCTTCGCGCACATCAGACATTGTGTTCTCCATCGGCGGCGTCATTTCCGGTTTTCCAGTGGCCGCAAGATCAGTGCGGATGCCCCATGCATCCAGCCCTTTCCTCTATTGTGCTGACGCAGCATGAGTCAATAATCACTGGCCCTCCGGATCGGTCTTTTGCCGCGGCAAAAGGGATAAAAACACCGCGCAGGCACAGCCTGTTGTTGAACCTCACCGCCGGGGTACCTATCCTGATTGGGTCATATTGCGCAAAGAAGGATTTCGTCCATGAGTGAGCAAACCCCGCACCCGATGTCCCCGCAGGACTGTCTGGTGGCGCTGATGGTGGCGGTTTCGGCCTCGGACGAGAACATCCGCACCGCCGAGCTGGTGAAAATCCAGTCGGCCGTGAACATGCTGCCGGTGTTTGCCGAATACGACATGGACCGCGTGGCGCGGGTGTCGCGGACCGTGTTCGACCTGTTCGAGCAGGAGGACGGGCTGGAAGCGCTGTTCGGTCTGATCCGCGACGACCTGCCGGAGCGGCTGTTCGAGACTGCCTATGCATTGGCCTGCGACGTGGCGGCTGCGGACGGGATCCTGGGCGAGACCGAATTAGAGTTCCTGGCCGAGGTCCGCTATGAGCTGAACATCGACCGGCTGCATGCGGCTGCGATCGAGCGCGGCGCGCGGGCGCGGCACATGGTCTGAGCAATCTAAGGGGGGCGTTGTCGCCGGCCTTGCGGCTTCCCGGCCCTCTGGCCGGTCCAGCAGCCAAGCGCGAGCGGGACCGGTTGCATAGGGTTCGGCGATATCAGCCCTTCCGTCTGGCTGCTGCGATCACGGTGCCGAGGCTTTGCTTTTGCTGCCCGTCCGGACCGAAATTCGCGGGCTCCAGCCAGAATTGATAGGCTGCTTCAAGCGACCGCCACTCGCGATCCAGAAGCGAATACCATGCGGTGTCGCGATTGCGGCCCTTATAGACAATGGCCTGCCGGAACAGCCCTTCATAGGTAAAGCCGAAACGTTCGGCCGCGCGGCAGGAGGGCGCGTTCAGGGCGTCGCATTTCCATTCATAGCGGCGGTAGCCCAGGTCATTGAACACCCGCGCCATCATCAGATACATCGCTTCGGTTGCGGCCCGCGTCCGTTGCAGCGCCGGGGCAAAGGTGATGCCGCCGACCTCGATCACGCCATGGGCAGGCTGAATGCGCAGGAAGCTTGCGATGCCTTCAGCCTTGTCGCTGTCCCGGTTGATGACCGCGAAGTAGGGCTGTGCATCAACACTGCTGGCCGCCTGCACCCAGGCGTCCAGGGCTGCCGGCGTTTCAAAGGGGCCATAGGGCACATAGGTCCAGATCGCACCGGTGCTGTCCTGCCGGTACGCTTCGAACAAATCCATGCTGTGGCGATCGGCATTCAGCGGCTCAACCTGGCAATAGCGCCCGCTCATTCCTGTATGGCCGGGATGCGGCGCACCGGCCCAGCCGGGCAGCGGCGCGCCAATCGGCTGGCCATGCTCATTTGTCAGGTCGGTCATGACAGCATCCTTTCCAAAGCAAAGCCCTGCCGCGGCTTGCCTGACCAGATCTGCCAGCTTTCCGGTTTGCGGGAAACGTCCAGAACCCGGCAAAAAGCCCAGACCAATCCAGTCTTGCCGGCCTGCCGGGTGTCAGCTGCCGTAGACGGCCCCCCAGCGCTCGATCAGCTGCTGCTGCAACCGCTTGGCGCGCCGGTTCCAGTCGCGCGCGCCCTTCGGGCGTTCGCGCTGCGAACGGGGAATGCGGCCGCGCGTTTTCTGGTCGGCGGTGAAAATGGCAAAGGCCAGTTCGGTCCCGTCTGCCGCGGTCATGAAGCCGCCAAGGCCGGAGACAAAATTCAGGGTGCCGGTCTTGGCTGCAACCTTAATCGGGTGCCCCTTGACGATACCGCCTTTGGAATCCAGCAGCGGAAAGCGTTTCAACAGCGGCTTGAGGCGGCCCGTCTTGTGGGCCGCGACCAGCGCACGGGTCAGATCGCCCGGGGTCATCCGCGAATCCCCGCCAAGGCCGGAATGATCCACCAGCCTGGTGCCGGTCAGGCCATATTCGGCAGCGGCCCAGCGGCTCATCCCGCTTGCGGAGGCCTGGAGGGAGGCAGGCCGCCCGCTGCGCGCCGCAGAGGCCGACATGCCGATCATCTCGGCCATCAGATTGTTGGAGTATTTCAGCATCGCCTTGAGCATCACATCCATCGGCGGGCTGAGGTGCCGGGCCAGCAGCTGTGCCTGCGGCAGAGATCCGGCCTGCTGTGCCTTTTCCAGCTTGATCCCGTTGGCCCGCGCCAGGGTGCGGAACACATCGCCGGCATAAGCCGCAGGGTTGCGCACCGGCAGCCAGCGGGATCCGCCCTTGCCCAATGCCTTGCTGGCGACGGTCCAATGATCGACACCTGCCTTTTCGGCATAGGTATAGACCGGCCCCGCACGCGAGGCGATTTTCATCTGCGCATTGACCACTTCGGGGCGGTATTTCGCGGTCCTTGCATCCATTGTGATTGCCCAGCCGCCGCCGGGCGCAGGCTTCCATTCGAAATGCACCCGGTTGAAATTCAGCGCGATGCCGGACACGGCAGGGGAATAGCCGAGGTGATCGGGCTGTTCCGGGTCGATTGTTGCTACCCCTGGCAGGCTGTTGTCCCAAACCAGGAATTTACCCCGCACTTCGCGCACGCCTGCGTTTTTCAGTGCCGTGGCGAGCTGCGCCAGGTGATCGGTGCTGAGCACCGGATCACCGCCGCCCGCGAGGATCAGATCGCCCTTGACCACGCCGCCTGATACGCCGCCGGTCGCCAGGATGCGGGTTTCGAACCGGTGGTCCGGCCCAAGCACATCCAGCGCGTAGAGGGCGGTCAGCGCCTTGGCCACACTGGCAGGCGGCAGCGCCTGGGCGCTGCCCGCGCTTTCCAGCACCTCACCGGTCTTTACGTCGGCGACAGCGCAGACCGCCTGGCCGCTCAGCCTGGCCCGCTCCAGCAGCGCCTTGAGTCCGTCGGCACCGGCCGCCAGGGAGCTGACCTTGCGGGCCACAGGCCGCAGCGAAACGGCCGGCGCATTGGCCAGCGCAGAAGAGCCAGCCAAAGCGGCAAGCCCGGAAAGGAGGAATGTCCGGCGTGAAGTCATCTTGTTCATTTTTAGGGTCAGGACCTGTTCTTCTTCAACCCCGGTTTCCCGGCAATCCGCCGTAAGGTCCGGGCTTTTGCCTCATGGAAAGTCCTGCTACCGCTGGCAGCCATGTTGCAGCCAGTCATCCTCATGTTCGTCGCCATGTCAATGATCCCCGCGGGCGATCTGTGCGGGAAGCTGCTGACGGGCGGCGGGCTGGCCACACCGGCGTTTGTCGCATGGTCGCGGTTTGCCATTGGCACCGCGCTGATCCTGCCGTTTGTGCCGCGCCGGGCTTATGCGCTGCTTGGGGATTGGCGGCTGTGGCTGCGGGCCGGGCTGCTGACGGGGGGAATCTTTTCGATCCAGCTGGCGCTGGCGACGGAACCGCTGGCGAATGTCTTTGCCGCCTTCTTTATCGGCCCGGTGGTGAGCTATGTGCTGTCCGTCCTGTTGCTGCGGGAACAGGCGACGCTGCTGCGCAGCCTGCTGATGGCATTGGGGTTTGCGGGCGTGCTGATGGTGGTGCGGCCCGGGTTCGGCGGGTCCGTCAATCTGCTGTGGGCAGTGCTGGCGGGCTGTTTCTATGGCAGTTTCCTGACCAGCTCGCGCTGGCTGGCGCATGTGGGCTCCCCGCTGGAACTGAGCCTTACGCAGCTTCTGCTTTCAGCCATTCTGATGCTGCCCTTGGGTCTTAGCAGCCTGCCGGAGTTTTCAGCCGCCACCGCCGCGCTGACCGTGGGCAGTGCTGCGTTTTCGATGACCGGCAACCTTTTGCTGCTGGTTGTCTATGGCCGGGTGCAGGCGGTGAAACTGGCGCCGATGGTGTATTTTCAGCTGGCGGCTGCCGTGGGTCTCGGCTGGGCGGTGTTCAGCCAGCTGCCCGATGGCTGGACCTGGGCCGGGCTGGCGGTGGTGCTGTCTGCCGGGTTGGCCTCAGCCGTGCTCCGCCGCTGACCATTCGCCGCGGGCGCGGATTTCGGTCGAGCTTACATCCACCATCGGCACGTTGACAAAGCACCAGGCGGGGGCTGCGGCCCGTGCCAGCAAGTGGCTTTGGCTGCCTTTCAGCAGTGCGTGGCGGTAGATCCGGGCGGCGGGCGAAAACCGGGCCGAGATCCGGTCGTTGGGCCGTGCCAGCACCCCCACCGGCACCGTGTTCAGGATCTGCTGCCAGTCTTTCCAGCGGTGGAAGTGGGTCAGGTTGTCAGCCCCCATCAGCCAGACGAAACGCACGCCCGGGTGGCGGCGGCGCAGGTGGCGCAGAGTCTGGGCGGTGTAGCGGGTGCCAAGATCCGCCTCGATGCCGCTGATGTGGATGCGCGGGTGCTGGATCAGGCCTTGCGACGCTGCAATCCGCCGCTGCAGGGCCGCCGGCTGACGCGCTTTCAGCGGATTGCCCGGAGACACCAGCCAGAACAGGTGGTCAAGTCCGAACCGTTTCAGCGCCGCATGGGAAATCGCCATATGGCCGCGGTGCGGCGGGTCAAAGGACCCTCCCAGCAGCCCGACGCTTTGGCCCGGGCGGATATGCGGCAGCTTGCAAACCATGGCCGCCTTGATGCGCATAGTTTCCCCGGGAGATCAATCGGCTGCGGTGCGGAGAAGGCTGCGGCACATGCCTGACCTGCCTGTCGGGTTTCCCAGCGAATTCCCTTCAGCGCTATTTGCAATAACATCGTTATCCGGTGCCGCTGACGACGGGCTCTGTGTCGTTTGATCAAATATTGCGGGAATGAGCTGCAGCCGCTAAGCATGAACCGGAACACACAGGCGCCAACAGAGAGGACTGCCCATGACCCCGCTAGCCGGCCTTAAGGTGATTGAACTTGCCCGTATCCTGGCAGGGCCCTGGATTGGCCAGTCGCTGGCGGATCTGGGCGCCGAGGTGGTAAAGGTGGAAAGCCCGGACGGCGACGATACCCGCAAGTGGGGGCCTCCGTTTATTGAGCGCGAGGGCGACAAGACTGCTGCCTATTACTATTCCGCCAACCGGGGCAAGGACTGTGTGACTGCCGATTTCCGCACCGAGGAAGGCAAGCAGTTGGTGATCGAGCTGATCCGGGATGCCGACATTCTGATCGAGAACTTCAAGGTCGGCGGGTTGCAGAAATACGGGCTGGATTACGACAGCCTGGCGCAGATCAACCCGCGGCTGATCTATTGCTCGGTCACCGGCTTTGGCCAGGACGGGCCCTATGCCAAGCGGCCGGGTTATGACTTCCTGCTGCAGGGGATGTCAGGGCTGATGTCGATCACCGGCGCGCAGGACGGCCAGCCGCAGAAGGTGGGGGTGGCGATCACAGACATTGTTACCGGGCTTTACGGAACCATCGGCATTCTTGCAGCGGTGGAGCAGCGCCACACTACGGGGCGCGGACAGCATCTGGACATGTCGCTGATGGACTGCGCGACGGCCGTGCTGGCGAACCAGGCGATGAACTATCTGGCGACTGGCGACAGTCCTGTGCGGCTGGGCAATGACCATCCGAATATCGCGCCTTATCAGGTGATGGCGGTGAAGGACGGGCATGTGATCCTGGCGGTGGGCAATGACGGGCAGTTCCAGCGGTTGTGCGATGTGCTGGGGCTGGCGGAGGCCAAGGCGGATGCGCGGTTCCAGACCAACCAGTCGCGGGTCGCCAGCCGCAAGGCGCTGACGGCGGTTCTGGAGGACGTGCTGGCGGCGTGGACGCAATCGGATCTGCTGGCAGCGCTGGAGGCGGCAACAGTGCCCGCCGGGCCGATCAACACCATCGGTCAGGCCTTTGAAGATCCGCAAATCCAGCACCGCGGGATGCAGATCGCGCCAGAAGGCGTGCCGGGGGTGCGGGGGCCGTGGAAATTCTCGGATGCGGAACTTGCGCTGGAAAAATCGGCGCCGAAGCTGCCGAAGTAGCCCCCAGCCCCCAGCCCCCAGCCCGCAGCCCGGTAGCGCGGCGGACCCGGTGCGATCAGTCCTGAAGGCCTGAACTCAGGCTCAACGGCGGTTGTTCTCCCAGCAGGCGCCGTACCTTCGGGTCAATGCGGGGACTGGCCTCGGCGTAGGCGCCGGTTGCGGCGAGCGCCTCGCGGGCCGCCGTTCGTTCGCCGATCCGCACCCAGACGGTGTTTGTGGCAAAGGGTGCCTGGCCGGGGCCTGCGGAAATTCCCAGGGTCAGCCCCTGCAAGTAGGAGACCTGCTGCGGATGGGCGGGCATCAGCACTGTTTCCGACAGGTAGCCGCCGCCGCGGCGGGGCGTTTCATACATGCAGATCCGGTTGTTGCGGAGGGTGGCCATGCCGGCATAGCGGCTGCGCTGGCGAATGCTGCCGTCGCGGGCAATGGCGCGCTCAAACGTGTGAGTGACGGCGCAGCCGTCCTGCGGGCGCAGCCAGATCAGCGTGCGCACGATCCGGCCGGGCCAGGTCGGGGTGCGGAAATAGCCGTGGTAGAAACCCATGAAACGGCGCAGGCGCCGGGCCTGATCGCGGAACAGGCTGCCGAATTGCAAAGCCGGGGCCGAGACCGCGGTGGCTGCGCCCCTTTGCTGCCGAAAGTCCTGATGGGGGGTAAACAACGCCTCCTCCTCCAGCCCGAAATAGCGCGCGATGCAGTGCAGATTGAAGGCTGAAGGCAGGCCGTGGCCGTTGAGATAGCGGTTGAACTGCTGCCGGTTCATGCCGATCTCGCGGCAGACTTGGGCGATGCTGCCAGTGCCGGCGCACAGCCTTCGCAAGTTGCGGGAAAAATCTTCTGACATCGGTGCGGACTTTCACGGATTGGCGGTCTGACTGCGTACAACTGCTTACATCTGCGTACAAGTGCTCACTTTTCATATGATGCCAGTTTGGCAAGAGTGCCGCCAAAGGGCACCGCCCGGAACATAAGACAAGGAAGACCAAATGCCCGGCGCATTCAGAATCATTGAGAACACCTGGATCCCCCTGCCGGACGGGCGCAAGCTGTCGGCGCGGATGTGGATGCCCGGCGGCGAGGGACCGTTTCCGGCAATCCTGGAATATTTGCCCTACCGCAAGCGCGATGGCACCGCGCCGCGTGATGAGACCACCCATTCTGTATTTTCTGCCGAAGGATATGCCTGCATCCGGGTGGACATTGCCGGCACTGGTGACAGCGAGGGGGCGTTCGACGACGAATATTCCGAGCAGGAACTGAGCGATGGCGAGGCGGTGCTGGCCTGGATTGCGGCGCAGAGCTGGTGCGACGGCAAAATCGGCATGATCGGCATCAGCTGGGGCGGCTTCAACGGGCTGCAGCTGGCGTTCCGCCGTCCGGAGGCATTGAAAGCGGTGGTTTCCGTGGCCTCGACCGTGGACCGCTATGCCGATGACATCCACTACATGGGCGGCTGCCTGCTGAGCGACAACGCCAATTGGGGCAGCCAGATGTTTGCTTATCAGTCGCGCCCGGCGGACCCGGAACACCGGCCGGACTGGCGTGAGGACTGGATCAAGCGGATCGAGGAGATGCCCTTTATGGCCGCTGATTGGCTGCGGCAGCAGACACGGGGGGATTTCTGGAAACACGGCTCGATTTGCGAGGACTGGTCAGCAATTCAGGCGCCGGTGCTGGCGATCACCGGCTGGGCGGATGCCTATGTGAACGCGCCGCCTGCACTGGCCGCGAACCTGAGTGCTCCAGCCAAGGCGATGATCGGCCCGTGGGAGCACCGCTATGCCCATATTGCCAAGCTGGACCCGGCGGATTTCCATGGCGAGGTGCTGGCCTGGTTCGGCAAGTGGCTGAAGGGGGCGGAGACTGGCGCCGGGGATCTGCCGGATTACCGCGTCTACATGCAGGAGCATTTCAACCCGACGATGCAGAACAAGCCGCGCCAGGGCCGCTGGGTGGCAGAAACCGCATGGCCCTCGCCCAATGTGCAGGAGCGGGTGATGCATCTAGGGGCGGGTGTGCTGGCGGATGCGGCGGCGAGCGGCACGCTGGCCGTCAGCAGCCCGGCGACGGTGGGTCAGGCCGGGGGATATTTCTGCCCGGGCATGCGGTTTGACAATGAGCTGGCGGGCGATCAGGCAGGCGACGATGCGTTCTCGGCCTGTTTCGATACCGCGCCGCTGGCCGCGCCGCTGGAGTTGCTGGGCCGCCCGCGGGTGAGGGTGGCGTTCAGCGTCGATAAGCCGGTGGCGCAGCTGGTTGCGCGGCTTTGCGACGTGTCGCCGGAAGGTGTCTCGCAGCGGATTACCTTCCGGCCGCTGAACCTGACTTGCCGCGACGGGTTCGAGGCGCCTCGGAAGCTGGTTCCGGGGCAACGCTATGAAGCGGAGATCGAGCTTAATGAATGCGCGCACCATCTGAGGGCGGGCCACGTGCTTCGTTTGGCGCTGTCGACGTCTTACTGGCCGGTTGTCTGGCCCGCGCCCGAGGCGGCGGAGGTGACACTGCATCTGGAAGACAGTGCGCTGGTGCTGCCGGTGCGGCGGGTTTCGCAAGAGATCGACCCGCAGGCCCCCGGCGCGCCGCGCGGCTATCCGGTGCTGCAGGCGGAGCAGCTGCGGGAACCAGGCGGCACCTCCAGCACCTGGACGCGGGAAGATGGTGCGCTGGTGCTGGATACGTTCGACGATTACGGCAAGGCGGTGGATCCCTATCACGGGATGTGTGCCGGCAGCCATGTCGCCATGCATTACGAAGTTCATCCGGATGATCCGGCCACGGCCGCCTTTGCCAGCGACTGGAATTTCGAGTTCGAACGCGGTGGATGGCAGGTTGCGATCGGTACCGAAAACAAGGTGACCTGCGACCGGGAGAATTTCTATCTTTGGCGCCGGGTGACGGCCTTTGAGGGGACCGGAAAGGACGTGGTCCTGACCAAGGAGTGGCAGGAGGTGATTCCACGCGGTGTCTTGTAAACCGGGGTGGGACGCGGGCGGATTTTCGGCAATTCGCCCGCATTTGTCTTGGATTTGACATAGTGCGTTACCGAAAGCACACAGGCCCTTAACTATTTCATTGCAGGTTGGGCCCTCAGCGGGCTGCCGTTGCCTTGACCGTGCCGGATCGGCCAATGTCCTGGTTAACGAGCGGTTAACAAACACTATTGGGGGCGAAAAAGTGCAGCTTTCCGTTGTTGTGCCCTGCTACAATGAAGAAGAGTCGGTCCCCATGCTGGTGGAACGGCTGGTGCAGGCCATCGAACCATGGGTGCAGGACGCCGAGATCATCCTGGCGGATGACGGCTCCAGCGACGAAACCTGGGCGGCGATCAAGGCGGCCCACGCCAAATACCCCGTGGTGCGGGGCATCCGCCTGTCGGCGAACCGCGGCCATCAGGTGGCGCTGACCGCGGGGCTGGAGGCTGCGCGGGGCGCGCGTATCTTCATGCTGGATGCCGACCTGCAGGACCCGCCGGAAATCCTGCCCGATATGATGATGATGATGGACCGCGGCTATGACGTGGTTTACGGGCGCCGGGCCGAACGGCAGGGCGAAACCCTTTTCAAGAAGGCCACCGCCTATCTGTTCTACCGCTTTCTGAACACGCTGTCGGATGTGGATATCCCCAAGGACACCGGCGACTTCCGCTTGGTCAGCCGCCGCGCGCTGCAGGCGGTGCTGGCGATGCCCGAGCGCGCGCGGTTCATCCGCGGCATGTTCGCCTGGGCAGGGTACAAGCAGATCGGACTGGAATACGTGCGCGATGCGCGGGTTGCGGGCGTCACCAAATACCCGTTCCGCGCCATGCTGCGCTTTGCCACTGATGCGCTGACCGGGTTTTCCACCAAGCCGCTGAAAATGGCCACGCGGCTGGCCTTCCTGAGCCTTTATGTGACCTTCCTGATGGCGGTCTATGTATTCCTGTCGCTGATCCTCTACAACACCGCGCCCGGCTGGGCGTCGATGCTGCTGGCGATTTCCTTCTTCTCGGGCATCCAGCTGCTGACGCTGGGGATCATGGGGGAATACATCGGCAGGCTTTATATGGAGAGCAAGCAGCGGCCGATGTACTTCCTGTCGGAGGAGACCGGTGCTGCTGCGGCGGCTGATCCGGTGAACATCGAAACTGCCCCCCGGCACAAGGAAGCGTCGTAAGTTGGCTGTTTTCGGGAGCGATGGCGGTCAGGTTCTGCGGTTCTCGGTTGTGGGCGCGGCGGTCGCCGGGCTTTATGTGCTGGGTTATACCGGGCTGCTGGCAGCGGGGCTGGCGCAAGCCTGCGCCAATGCGCTCGCTTTTGCGGCTGCTGTGGCGGTTCAATACGTGCTGCAAACGGCATGGACCTTCCGCCGCCCGTTGGGCCTGCCGGAACAGATGGCGCGCTTTGCCTGCACCATTGCTGCGGGATTCGCCGTCTCGATGGTGATCACCGGCGTGATCGGCCCGGCGCTGGGCTGGGGGGATTGGCTGTCCGCCGCTGCCGTCACGGTGATCCTGCCGGTTCAGAATTTCATCATCTTCCGCCTCTGGGTGTACGCCGCGGCTGGCTGACTATCGATCGGAGCAATCATGTCTCATGTCTATTCCAACGAGTTTTATGACTATATCGACCAAGGTGCGCGGACTTCGGCGCAGGCAATGATTTCAGTGGTGCAGCCGCATCTGCAAGCGGGCAGCGTGCTGGACCTGGGCAGCGGCCGCGGCGTTTGGCTAAGTGAATGGATCAAGGCCGGGGTTCAGGACGTGGCGGGGGTTGATGGTGACTATGTTGATCGCGACCGGTTGGCGATCCCGAGCGAGCAGTTTCATGCTGCAGATCTGACCCGCCCCTTTGATCTGGGCCGAAAGTTCGATCTGGCGCAAAGCCTTGAAGTCGGGGAGCACCTGCCCGAGGCGGCCTCGGAGAAATTGGTGGACAGCCTGACTCGTCATGCCGACCGGGTGCTGTTCTCGGCTGCCGTTCCGGGGCAAGGGGGTGAATACCATGTCAACGAAAAGCCGCTGTCCTTCTGGCAAGAGTTGTTTGCGGCGCGCGGCTTTGCTGCCTTTGATTTTGCCCGGCCCCATCTGAAGGACATGGACGGTATTGAACCCTGGTACCGCTACAACACCGTGCTTTATGCCAATGAAGCCGGGCGCCATGGCCTGCCGGAGGCAGTGCTGGACGCCGAAATTCCGGCAGGTCAGAAAGTGCCGCTGGCGGGAAGCCTTGGCTGGCGGATGCGGCGCGGGATTGTTTCGCTGATGCCGCAGCCGATGGTGACCAGGATCGCGCAGGGCCGGGCAGCTATTTTGGCCCGCCGCGCCCGGCGCTTGCAAAAGGTTTCGGGATGACCTTTGCCTCTGCCATCAGCACCGTATCACAGTGGCGCAGCCTGCCGCAGCTTGCGATCACGGTGGCAGCAATCTTCGCCATTCTGCTGCTGAGCGCGTTGTTTCAGCTGCCGGACCCGATGATCCGGCATGACGATTACCCGGCGCTGCTGGCAGATCCTGAGCTGTTTTATTCCAAAACCCTGACCGAAGGGCGCTGGGTGAATTACCTGTGGCACCTGCGCGGCGTGGTGACGCCGGCCTGGCTGAACTTCCTGGTCTATCAGTTGCTGTGGGCCATCTACCTGGGAAGCCTGGTTCACAATGCCTTTGACCGCGAGGCAGAGGTCTGGCAGCAGGTGATGGTGGCATTGATTGCCGGTCTCAGCCTGCCTTGGGTGCTGATTTCAATGTGGTTCAACACATTGATCCCGGGGCTGGCCATTCTGGCACTCTACGGCTGGCTTGCTACCCGGTTGAGCGAGCGGGCGTGCCGCTGGCTGATGCTGGTCTTTGTGCCGGCGGCGCTGATGTCTTATACGACATATCCATTTCTGATCCTTGCGATGAGCCTGACCCGCGCTGATACCGCACGTTCCGCCAAGGATCTGGCGGGCTTGCTGGTGCTGTTCATTGCCAGCTTTGCCCTGGGGATGCTGGCGATATATTCGCTGAACTATGCCGAGCACGGGGTGTTCGGCGTGCCGATGGCAGACTGGCGCAACCCCAGCCCGGCAACGGATCTGGCCTCGGTGTTGAGCAATTCCAAACTGGCGGCGGATTTCCTGGGGAAGCTGGTGCTGAAGGGCGGCGGTTACAGCATCACCTGGCTGGCGCTTCTGCAGGCGGCGCTGCTTGGCTGTGCCGTATGGGCCGTGCTGCGCCGGGACAGATGGCGGGCGCTGTACATGCTGTCCGGGGCCGGGCTGGGGCTGTTGCTGCTTTGCCTGCAGGTCCTGCGCAGCGGTATTGACATGCCGGTGCGGTCCGGCGGATTTCTGTGGGCGTTCGGCGCAGTCTTTGTCGGGTTGTTCGCCCTTCAGCTGCGTGATGGCGGGCGGGCCCGGCTGAGCCGCAATCTGCTGTTCTCCGTCACGGCCCTGTATGTGATCTTTGCCGGGCTGACGCACTATTTCTCTACTGAATGGAACCGCTTGAGCCGGCATATGGCGGCAGAGCTGGCTGGCCGGGAGGGGCCGGTTTATGTCACTGGCACTTATCTCTCGCTGGAAGCGGCCAGCAAGTCGGACCTGCAAGCGGAACGGTCCGTCGAATTCCGGCTGAATTATCTGACAGGGCGGGACATCGTGATCTGCGAAAGGCGGCCTGAAGCCTGTGCTGGACTGCCGGAGGAGTTGCGCGGCGGGCTGCTGGAGGGCCGGGGTTATGAGGTGCGCCATATTGAAGGCGGATCGGTTCTGATGCTGTCGCCCGAGGCGCTGCGGGAGGGCAAGCTGGAGGCCGCCCGGAAAAACCGCCAGGCTGACGGCTAACGCCGGGCATTGGCCCGGCGGTATGATACGGCGGTTCGGAGCTGTCTTAGAAGTCGAGGCCCAGATCCAGGGTGCGCGCCGAATGTGTCAGGGCACCGGAGGAGATGTAATCGACCCCCGTGGCGGCCACTTCGGCAATGCGGTCCAGACGCATGTTGCCGGAGGCCTCGGTCACCACATGGCCCTTGGCGAGCTCCACGGCCTTGACCAAGGTGGGAGTGTCCATGTTGTCCAAAAGCACCACGTTGGCGCCGCCAGTGGCGATGACTTCGGTCAACTGGTCCAGGGTGTCGACCTCGATTTCCACCTTCATCATGTGGCTGACGCTGGATTTGGCGGCCTCTAGAACGGCGCGTATCCCGCCTGCCGCGGCGATGTGGTTGTCCTTGATCAGGATCGCATCCGACAGACCGAAACGGTGGTTATAGCCGCCGCCATGCAGTACCGCCTGCTTCTCGGCAATGCGCAGGCCCGGCGTGGTCTTGCGGGTGCAGGTGATGCGTGTGGCGGTGCCCTTGGTCTCCGTAGCAAAGGCCGCTGTCAGCGTGGCAATGCCGGTCAGCCGGCCTGCAAAGTTCAGCGCCACGCGTTCACCCGAGAGGATCGAGGCGGCGGAGCCTTCGATGGTCATCAGCGTGTCGCCCTTCCGGCATGGGCTGCCGTCCGGCAGGAGCGTTTCCACCTTCAGCCCGGCATCCACCAGGTGAAAGGCGATGCGGGCGATCTGCATCCCGGAGACCACGCCGTCCTCGCGGGCGTTCAGCCGGGCGGAGTAGGTGGCGGAGGCCGGGATCACTGCGCGGGTGGTGATGTCACCGTTCTGGCCCAGGTCCTCCATCAGCGCTGCACGCACCATCGGTTCCAGTATCAGGTCGGGCAGGGTGGCGAATTGAGTGCTCATGTCAGCTCCTTCACGGCCTTGGCACGGATCGCCATGGCCTCGTCCAGGGTGATGCGGGTGCGATGGGCCTGCGCGGGGTCGGCCGTGGGGAAATCGTCCCGGAAATGACCGCCGCGGCTTTCCTCGCGCTGAAGCGCAGCAGCAGTGATCAGCGTGGCCGTGGCGCACATATTGGTAAAGTTCTCGTCCGCGGCCTGCTCGTCTTCGAGCTGCGCAATGGCTGCCAGTGCTTGTTTCAGGCCGTGGGCGGTGCGGCGTACCCCGGCATGGGCGGTCATGGCCTGCCGCAGGTTTTTGACTGCTGCAGCGTCCAGATCCTGACCGCCCGGCGGGAAGCTGGGATGGATCGCATCCACATTTGCAGGAGGATCCAGCGACGCGATGTCATGCGCTGCATTGCGGGCATAAACGAGCGCTTCCAGCAGGCCGTTGGAGGCCAGCCGGTTGGCGCCATGCAGGCCGGTGGAGGAGGCCTCGCCGCAGACCCAGAGGTTCTGGAGGCTGCTGCGGCCCTGCAAATCGGCCTCGACCCCGCCCATGTGGTAATGCGCGGCAACAGCGACCGGGATGGGGTCTTGCACCGGGTCGATGCCAGCACGGGCGCAGGTTTCCGCAACTGTGGGGTAGCGGGTCAGAACCTCGGCGCCAAGCGCATCGCGGGTGTCAAGCATCGGGCGGCGGCCGCTTTGCGTTTCGGAAAAGATTGCGCGGGCAACAATGTCGCGGGGCGCAAGCTCGGCGTCCGGGTGCTCTGCCAGCATGAAGCGTTCCCCATGCGCGTTGATCAGCACCGCGCCTTCGCCGCGCAGCGCCTCGGTTGCCAGCGGGGCGGGATCCTCGCCAATGTCAATGGCCGTGGGATGGAACTGCACAAATTCCGGGTCGGCGATGCGGGCGCCTGCGCGGGCGGCAAAGCCGATCACCTGCCCGCGAATGCGCGGCGGGTTGGTGGTATGGGCATAAAGCCCGCCGGAGCCGCCGCCGGCCAGCAGCACGCCGGGGCATTTGATCAGCACCGGGGCAGACGCCGCATCGGCGCGGGTGATCCAGATTCCCGTGACAGTGCTGCCTTCGGATTCAAGCCGCACTGCCTGAGTGTTTTCCAGCACCTGTACGGAGGGAGCTGCGCGCACGGCAGAAATCAGTGTCTGCATGATTTTTTCGCCAGCCTGATCGCCCTTTACGCGCACCACGCGGGCGGCGGAATGGGCGGCTTCGCGGCTCATCACATAGTTGCCGTCCGGATCGCGGTCAAACGGCGTGCCGAGGTCGGTCAGGTCCAGGATGTGCGCGCGCGCGACCCGGGTGACCATCGCGGCAACCTCTGCGTCGACCGTGCCGGCACCCGCCTGCAGAGTATCGGCTGCGTGGGCCTCGGGCGTGTCGTGATTGGCCATGGCCGCCGCAACGCCGCCCTGCGCCCAGGCCGAGCTGGCGCCTTCCCCCAGGGTTTCCGGCGAGATCACCAGAACCGGCCGCGGTGCCAGCTCAAGCGCGGCGTAGAGCGCGCCAAGGCCTGCGCCGGCAATGACAATGCGGCCGGTTTCGATCACAGATCAGACGCCCAGCTTCTGGCTGAGATCGATCATCCGTTGAACAGCCACCCTGGCCTTTTCGGCCACTTCCAAGTCCACCACGACCGGTTCGGTCATTGTGTGCAGCGACCACAGGATCTTCTCCAGCGTGATCTTCTTCATGTAGGGGCACATGTTGCAGGGGCCGACAAACTCGACCTCGGGCAGCTGGTCTGCGATGTTCGAAGCCATCGAACATTCGGTGATCAGCATCGCCTTTTCCGGCTTCTCGTCGGTCACATATTTCAGAATGCCGCTGGTGGAGCCTGAGAAATCGGCCTCGTTCACCACATCGGGCGGGCATTCCGGGTGCGCAATCAGCCGGGTGCCGGGGTTCCATTCGCGGAAATCGCGAAGATCCTGCGCGGTGTACCGCTCGTGTACGATGCAGGAGCCTTCCCACCAGACCACGTTTTTTTGCGGTACCTGTTTGGCGACGTTCTGGGCCAAATACTGATCCGGTGTCATGATGACCGTGTGGCTGTCTTGCGCTGCGACGATCTGAGCCGCGTTAGACGAGGTGCAGCAGATGTCTGACGCTGCCTTCACCTCGGCCGTGGTGTTCACATAAGAGACCACTGGCGCACCTGGATATTTGGCGCGCATCTGCTCGATGCCCTCGGCGGTGATTGATTCCGCCAGCGAGCAGCCGGCTTCCATGTCGGGAATCAGCACGGTTTTATCCGGGCTGAGGATCTTGGAGGTCTCTGCCATGAAGTGCACACCGCACTGGACGATCACATCGGCCTCGACATTTGCGGCTTCGATCGCCAGCTGCAGGCTGTCGCCAACCACATCCGAGACACCGTGATAGATCTCGGGGGTCATGTAATTATGTGCCAGGATCACCGCGTTGCGTTGCTTTTTCAGCTCCAGAATGGCCGCGACATAGGGCGCATGGGTGGCCCATTCGATGGGATTCACCACGCGGTCCATGCGCGCGTAGACATCCGTCATCTGTTCGGCAAGGGCAGGATCGGGTGCCAGATCATACTGGCTGGCGAGTTGATCCCGCATGGATTGCAGGTCGAACATGGCAAGTCCTCAAAGTTGCGTCCAGGGGGACACTTTGGACGGGGGTTGTTTCATGTTCATTTCGCGCACGCAAGCATGCGTGAGCGGAATTGCTGCTAAAAGCGGTGATTTGGCGCTAACAGACGGCATCCTTGGGAGGCCGTTCTTTTCCAGATGGGTATCGGGGGTAGAATTTTCCAGCCGGATTGCCGTTTTTGGCTGTCCCGGAGTCTTCTCCTGTGATTTGGAGCCGCGCAAAGCCATGTTAGACCAGCGCCGTATGTGGCCCCTGGGAGAGTGACCGGACGCAATGAATGATCTGTGGGCAGGACTGAGCCAGGCCATTTGGCTGCTGGTGACGCTGGATGCGGACCTGGTGGAGATCACTCTGCGGTCTTTGCGCGTGACGCTGACGGCGCTGATCATCGCCTGTGCCATCGCGTTGCCGCTGGCGGCTTTTCTCGCGGTCAAACGGTTCCGGCTGCGCCGGGCCACGATTGCTGTGCTGAACGCGCTGATGGGGCTGCCGCCGGTGGTGGTGGGGCTGGTGGTCTATGTGTTCCTGTCGCGGGCCGGGCCGTTCGGGGTGTTCGGATTGCTGTTCACACCCACAGCGATGATCATCGCGCAGGTGATCATCGTTGTGCCCTTGGTGGCCTCGGTCGCGCATCAGTCGCTGCGCGAGCTGTGGAGTGACTACCACGATCTGCTGATCTCGATGAACGCGACCCAGTTGCAGCGCATTCAGGCGCTGTTGTGGGACGGGCGGCGGGCGCTGCTGACCGCGGCGCTGGCAGGATTTGGCCGGGCGATTGGCGAGGTCGGCGCGATCATGGTGGTGGGCGGCAATATCGACCACGCCACGCGGGTGCTGACCACGGCAATTGCGCTGGAAACCGGCAAGGGCGAGTTCGCCATGGCGCTGGGGCTGGGCTTTGTGCTGATCGCGCTGGCAATTGCGGTCAACCTGGGGATCCACTGGCTGGGCCGGACCGAGAGCGAGGGGCGGTGGTGATGCAGATGTTCCCGCTGGTGGCCCAAGGCGCGCAGGTGCGCCGCCGAAGCAAGGTTCTGGTCGGCCCGGTCGATCTGACCCTGGGCGGGCAGGGCACATCAATTGTCATTGGCCCCAACGGGGCGGGCAAGACCACGCTTTTGAAGATGCTGCATGGGATTATCCGGATGAACGGCGGCAGCTTGGACTGGGCCTGCCCGCTGGAGGAGGCGCAAAGGCGCCAGGCCTTTGTGTTCCAGACCCCGGTGATGATGCGGCGCACGGTGATCGAAAACATCGCCTATCCACTGAGGCTGACCGGGGTGGACCGCAAGGAAGCGCGTGCCCGCGCGGCGGATTGGGCCGCACGCGTGGGGCTGGGAGAGATCCTGCAGCGCCAGGCCACCATGCTGTCGGGCGGCGAGCGGCAGAAACTGGCCCTTGCCCGCGCCTTGGTGCGCGAGCCGGAAGTGTTGTTCCTGGACGAGCCTTGTGCAGCCTTGGACGGGCGCGCGATGCGGGAGATCGAGGAAATCCTTGCCCATGCCTCAGGCAGCGGCACGCGGCTGATCATGTCCACCCACAACATGGGCCAGGCGCGGCGGCTGGCGGATGAGGTGATCTTTGTCCTGCATGGCCGCATTCACGAATTCAGCCCGGCAGGGGATTTCTTTGCCGGGCCCCACACCGCGCAAGCGCGCGCATTTCTGAACGGAGATATTGTCGAATGAAACGTCTGATTATTGGTGCCGTTGCATCCATGGCTTTGACTACAGCCGCGCTGGCGGAAGAGATGAAGATGGCGGTGACCACCTCCTTCCACAACTCGGGCCTGGCGGAAATCCTGCTGCCGGAAATCAAAAAAGACCTCGGACTGGATGTGCAGCTGCTGGTGGTTGGCACCGGCCAGGCGATCCGGCTCGGCGAAGCGGGGGATGTGGATGCGATTCTGGTGCATTCCCAAAAGGCTGAAGAGAAGTTTCTGGCGGGCGGTTACGGCACCCACCGCCGCGAGATCATGTATAATGATTTTGTCTTCATTGGGCCTAAGGCGGATGCGGCTGGCGTGTCCGGCGCCGCGGATGCAGCAAGCGCGTTGCAGAAGATTGCCGGAGCAGAGGCTGCCTTTGTCAGCCGTGGAGATGACAGCGGAACTCATAAGAAAGAGCTGAGCCTGTGGGCTGCGGCCGGCGTCGATCCGGAGGGGTTCGGCGACTGGTACCGCGCAGTTGGTGCGGGGATGGGGGCTGCGCTTAATACGGCGTCGGGCATGGACGGTTATATCATGTCCGACCGGGCGAGCTGGCTCAACTTTGGCAACAAGGGCGGCTTGGCGCTGCTGTTTGCAGGCGATCCGGTGCTGTTCAACCAATACGCCTATATCCCGGTGAACCCGGAAAAGCATGGCCACGTGAAGAACCGCCTGGCAATGCAGCTGGAGGATTGGCTGGTTTCGGACAAGGCTCAAGATCTGATCAATGACTATCAGATCAATGGCGAGACATTGTTTGTGTTCAACGCCAAGCAGTAAAACCGTTTGGTTTGCACGCTGAGCCCCTGCTGTCCGCAGGGGCACTTTTTTTGGGCGGTGCTCCCGCCCTTTCGAGGCATTGAAAATACCCTGCAAAGGATGAGCGTAGCAGCTGTGCTGCCCACGGCTGGGGGGCGGAAATTCAGCAGGCTGCAGTTGAAGCTCCAGCAGTTGCGCGCCGCGTGTCAGCGTGGCGCCAGGTCCAACTGAGCGGCGCATTCTTACAATGTGCCGGAATGCGCTGCTGATTGGCTGGGCCGGGCGGCGATTTTAGGCAACCGTATTGATGACCGGCCTGCGGCTGGTGTCTATGGTGGCGACGAGAGGCGGCGTGGAAGTCTCGGTTCAGGTTCGGATGTTGGAACTCTTGCAGGGCCCCGCAGCGTGAAGGCTGAAGGCTGATGGCGCCAGCGCCGGGCCGCGTTAGTATCGGGCGTGGCGCCGCAAGACACGGCGGCCCAGCAGCTTGCGCGGCTGAACATCCCGGAACGGCTGTGGAGATTGACAACAGCGGTGCGATCGGCTTGGCGGTGCAGGCCGCGCTGACTGCCGTTCAGCCGGAAAGGGCGTAGCGTTGGATCAGGTGGAAGCGGCCGTCAGGTGCCTCGCCCATCAGCGCCAGATCCCCGATTGCAAAGGGCGCTGGCAGCAGCGGGAGGAGAAACGTGTTGAGCGCCTCTTCCACCGCAGGCAGCTGCGGCTTGGGCAGTTTGCCGGTCAATGTGATGTGAAAGCGGAACTGGTCCAGGACATAGGGGAAACCCCAACGGCTGAGGTTTGCGTCCTGCTCCGGGTTCAGCCCTGCGCCGCGGCGGCGCGCGACCTCAGTTTCGGATGCCGGCGCGCGGAACCGGTCAAGCTCTGTCACGCAGGCGGCGGCCAGCGCCTTCAGCGCGGTCTCGTCCCCGGCTGGGCGCAGGGCCAGGAAACGGCCGAGCCGCACCAGCTGCAGACCGTCCAGCGTGACCGGTGCTTGCGAGGCGGCCAGCGCCGCACAGGCATCTTCAAGCGCCGATTGGGTCTGCCCCTCGGCAAGGCGCATCGGCGGCTTCAGGGTGGCGTGCAACCCGTATTTGCGCGGCACGCCGGTAATGGCTGCCACATCCAGCCCGTGAACCTGCGGGTGGGGCAGGTCCAGACCCGCTTCCATGTCCCAGCCCAGCCAGCTGGCTGCAAACCGGCTCCACGCTGCACCGGCAGGCGGGGCGTAATAGATCGCGTATCGCGTGAATGTCACGTTGGCCTCCTGAACGCGGCCGTCCATAGCTTGAGAGATGTGAAGGTCAGATGACAGATGAATTGATCCTTGCCAATGCCAAGCTGGTGCTGGCGGGCGAGCCGCGGACCGGGATCAGCCGGCCCGGTAGAACATATAGCGTCCCGGCGGGATGCCGTCCGGGCCGTCCAGCTCTTCGAACCCGATCAGCGGCTGGCCCGAAACGATGATGCCGCCAGGGACCATGACTTGCGCAATGACGGGGGAGAGGATTGCGGCTTCGGCGACGTCTTTTTCCTTGATGCCAAAGCCAAAATCATAATGCGCCAGGGCAATGCTGCGCCCCTCAGCCGTTAGCCGTTCCAGCATTGGCTTTGCCTCGCCTTGCAGGAAATCCTGTTCCGGCGGCACGCAGGAGGGATGGCATTGCAGCAGCCGGTCTATGACCCATATCCGCCGGCTGGACAGCGTTTCACGCAGGTGATCATAGGTACGGCCGTTGCCCAGGCCCATGTCCAGCACATCGCCTTGCAGCGGGCTGATTTGCCCCGCGGCCCAGTTCAGCCCGTCGCGCTGGGCAGTGAGGCGGCGCAGCATGGAATCCAGACGGCTCATTCAGGACATCCTTTCGTCATAGATCCAGGCCTCGGCAGGGCCAGCAAGCAGGCGTTTGGCAAACGCAGCAGTGAACTCCCAGACCGCCTCGTCATGCACCAGGTGGTGGGTCAGCAGGCCGTATGGTTCCGCGTTGTCGGCCTCGCCAAGGCGGCGGTCGCGCAACTGGCGCACCACCTGCGCAATCAGCTGGTCGGGCGGCACCAGGCTGCGGGCGCCTTTCCAGTCGATCGGGTCGAGATGCGTGTTCACCCGCAACAGGCCGGAGGCGGGTTTGGCGTTTTTGCGCGGTGCAAAGGTCGAAACTGCGGTGAAACCGGCACCTGCCAGCCATGTCAGCATTTCCGGCGAAATCCGGTTCCAGGGCGGCACGAACATCGGGCGCAAGCTGGTGCCGAACATTTCCTGCAGCGCGGTGAGGCCGCGCTCGGCATCGTCCAGCAGTTCCTCCAGCGGGCGGTGGGCACCGAACTCGGCTTTTTTTTCACCGGCGGGCGCGTGGTTCTGATGCGCCCAGCCATGTACCACCGGGATCAATTGCGGATGATCTGCAACATAGCGGCCAAGGTCCGGTGTGACGCCCTGCGGGATCACTGCGAGATGCACCGGCAGGTCAAGCTGCGCAGACAGTGCTGTCAATTGCTCCAGCTCGATTGAATGGGACATCGCGTCATCGTCCCGCCACCACAAAGGCAGTTTCAATCCTGCCGTTTGCCAGTGTTCCAGTTCCCGGTCCAGACTGCTCCAATCCGGTGTCATTCGCGCCCTCCCGCAAGTTCAGCGGCAATCTTCACACTCCGGACGGCGCCGTCAAACCTGAAACCGCCCGCTACCCGCGGCGGTGCGTGCAATACCGCCTTGACCGCAGCGCATAGCGACGCAGCCGAGAGGTTCGCGGTCTTAACCACCTGGACGCCGTTCAAGGGCGCAAGGCTGGCAGCCCGCAGACCCTGTTCGGTTTCATTTCCGGCATCAAACGGGATCAGCACAGCGGGCGTGCCGGCTTGCAGCAGGTCCAGCGCAGTGTTGTAGCCGCACATGCTGACCGAGGCCGCTGCATGGGAGAGCATCTGGCGGAAGTCCTTGCGCGCCGGTTCCAGCAGGACGGGGGAGCCGGCCTTGGCAAATTCTGCGATACGCTGGCGGGCGTCCGATCCGCCAACCAGCAGCCGCCAGGGCGTGTCCGGCATCAGCTTTGCCGCGTCAAGTGCTGCCCGGTAAAGCGGTGCGCCGACGCTGCCGCCGCCGGCACTGACCAGCACCTCGCCGCTGCCTGCCTGCTCCGGGTGCAGGCCGGCAGCCGGAGGGGCAACGTAGCCGGTGTAGCGCAGCTTGGCTGCCAGCATGCGGGAGACCGGCCAGCTGGCCTCCAGCTTTGTGGCCGCAGGGTCGGAATGGACCAGCACTGCGTCGTAAAACCGGGCGATCACGGCATCGGCTTTGTCCGCTTTCTCTGGTTTGGAGGGCGGGGCGAGAATGTCACGGATAGAGGAAAGGATCACTGGCCGCCGGGGTATCCCATGGGCGGCGTCAAGCAGCGCCAGGAACTCCTTGCGCAGGGAGCGGCGGCCAAAGGGGTACAGTTCGGTGATCAGCACATCGGGCTGCATCGCGTGCAACGCGGAGCACAGCGCCTTTTCGCGGCGGGTCAGATAGGTCTCATCCGCCAGAGAGCCGTCCGCTGCCAGCAGACGGGTGAAATTCACCCCGTCGGAACGCAAGGGTGGCAACTGGACGAGAGCGATTCCATCGATGTTGAGCTGGGGGGCAGGAAAGCCGCCGGAAACCACCTGAACCTGATGCCCTGCAGCGGAGAAGGCCCGGGCGAGTGTCAGCGCCCGGGCCAGGTGGCCGGTGCCAAGCAGATGGGTAACGGCGATCAGGACCTTCATGGTGCGGCCTTGCGGATAAGGCGGACCGGCTCGGGCCGAGGTGTCAGGGCAGTTCCGCTAAGTTCGACCAAGAACAGCCGGTTGCGCTTGATACGGAAGGGGGCGGGGCTGTCGAAATCCCAGCCATGGGCGCGTGCCAGAATCACCCGCATAATGCCGATGTGGCAGACCGCCAATGTATCCTGTGTCAGACCGCGCAGCCAGGGTTCGATACGGGTCCAGACCTCCGCGGGGGTTTCACCTCCCGGCGGGCGGTAGTGCCAGCCCCAGTCCTCGATGTCGCGGAAGCCGCTGATTGGATCAGCCTTCAGGTCCAGCCCTTGCAGGCCTTCCCAATCGCCCCAGTCCATTTCAATAAGTTCCGGCGCGGTGCGGGGCGGGCGGCCCGCAACCAGCTCTGCGGTTTCAGCTGCACGCAGCAGCGGGCTGGAGCAGAGGTCTGCCTGCAGCCAGTCATCGGGCAGGGCATAGCCGCGCAGCGATTCGCGGGCTTGCTCATCCAGCGGGATGTCACTGCGGCCCTGGATGCGGCCTGCGCGGTTCCAGACGGTGTGGCCGTGACGCAATAGGGCGAGGCGGATCATCAACGGGTCTCCATCAGCGGCAGAACAGTTGCCCAGAACCGCCGGGCAGCGGCAGGGGCAAGGTGGCGGGACGAAATGAGGTTGCGCACATCCTTGCCTGCCTCAACGCGCAGTGCGGGGTTTGCAAGCAGGCCCGCGGTAAAGGCTGCGAGAGCTTCGGGCCCCTGTTCGGGAGCAGGGTAGCCTGCAGGCAGCAGCACATCCCGCACGCCTGGCCGGTCCTGAGCTGCGATGGGCAGACCGTGGGCCTGGGCTTCCAAGTATACCATGCCGAACGCTTCGTTCACGCCGGGCCAAAGGAACAGGCTGGCCTTGCCATAGGCGGCTGCCAGTTGCGCACGGGAAAGCTGGCCAAGGAAGCGCACTTTGTCGCCATAAGGGGCCATCAGTGTTTCGACATCGAGGCGGGCAGGACCGTCGCCTGCAATGTCCAGCCGCCAATCGCCGTGCAGATGAGAGAGCATTGCGGAGATGATTTGGTAAGAGGCCAGCTTGTCACCCTGACGCATCATGCCGGCCGTCAGCATCGGGCCGTCCAGCGGCGAGGCTTCGGGCAGCCGATCCAGCGGCAGGAAGGGGGGCAGGTAGGCCACTGCCTGCCCGCCGCAGCGATCACGGTCCAAAGCAAAATGATCCTGTTCCGTGAAGTAGAAGATCGCCGCGGCAGCATCGGCAGCGGCGTGGGCAGCGTCCGCAAATCCGGCCCATGGTCCGGTCAGGCGCTTCTTGGCGCGGGTGGATTCGATTTGCACATAAGGAATGCCGCGGGCACGGGCAACGGCAGGGCCGATCAGATCGGGCGCCTTGTAGTAGTTGTGATAGCTGACCCAAAGGTCCGCTTGGGGCAGGCTGCGGATAAGCCTTTCAGCCTCGGCTTCGGCCTGATTGCGCAGGCTTGCCTGCAGCGCCGCGTCGCCGTGCTTGTCATATATCCGCTGGTCGGAAACCAGCTGCACCTCCGCACCGCTGGCGGTGAGCAGACCTATCAAGTTACGGGCAATCTCGCGGTCGCCGGAGGGTACCGGGTGATGCGGCGGTTTCATCGGTGCATAGAAGGCAACCCGCTTTCCGGCTCCCGGCTGCATGTCCAGTCAGTTGCCCTGCAGCATCGCGTTCAGCCGTTGGGAAAGCTGGGCAATGCCGGGATCCATGCCGAAATCCGTGCGCAGGCGGGTCAGTGCGGCCTGGGCCATTTCTGCCAGGCTTTGGGGATGCCGGACGGCGTAAAGAAGGCTTTCCGCCAAAGCTTCGGGGGTGTCCGCGCTCAGCAGGCCATGAGTTCCATGGGTGATGAATTCGGGAATGGCGGAAACCGGGGACGACAGGATCGGCAGGGCCTGCGAGGCGGCCTCCATCAGCACATTGGGCAAGCCGTCGCGGTCGCCGTCCGCGGCGACCCGGCTGGGCAGCACAAACAGGTCCGAGCGGCGCATCGCCTCGATCACCTCGGGCTGGTCGCAGGCGCCGCGCCAAGTGATCCGGTCGGCGATACCTGTATCCTCGGCAATGCCCTGCAGCAGATCGCCTAAACCGCCGCCGCCGATGTGGGTCCAGTGCCAATCCAGGCCTGCGGGCAACAGGGCCAGGGCAGCCAGCAGCCGGTCAAAGCCTTTCTTTTCCACCAAGCGGCCGACGGACATGAAACGGACCGGGTCTTGCGGCTGGCGCAGCTGGCGCTCAGGCGGTGCGGGGAAGCGCGCGAGGTCGAGACCGTGATAGACCAGATCAACCCGGTCCGGCGTATCGGCCATATCCTGCAGGTGCCTGGCGCCGAAACCGGTGCAAGTGGCGCCGAAGGCCGCGCCGTGATGGGCGGCGGAGAGCTTTTCTTTGATTTCCCAATCGGGCGAGGTCCAGATGTCTTTGGCGTGAGCCGAAAAGCTCCAGGGCAGTCCCCGCATGATGGCGGCATAGCGGGCAACCGAGGACGGCGTGTGCAGGAAGTGCGCGTACAGCCCCAGCACTGCGTCCGGCATCTCCGCGGCCAGCACACAGGCTTGGCCAAAACGGCGGATGCGGTTGGGTGTCGGGTCGCGGCGCAAATCGGCGCGCCAGATGCGGTAGGCCTCAGCATAGCCGGGCAGTTGCTGAGCCTTGACGCGCGCGCGCCAGACCCGCTCCGGCTCTTCATAGAGGTACTCTGGAAGGTAGTTCACCGGTGCCTGCAGCCGCGCATGCAGCGGGTGGCGCTTGATGTCGGTGGGGTGGCGCAGAGACCAGATCTCGAACGCGTGGCCGGTGGCCTCCAGGGCAACCAGTTCCTGTGCAATGAAGGTTTCGGACAGCCGCGGCCAGCCCTTGACCACCACCGCAAGGGGCGGGCGGGCAGAGGTCATTCAGCGACCTCTTTCCGGGTGTCCTGAAGCAGCGCAGCGACCCGGCGGGTGACGTAATCCAGCCCGTCCAGCAGCCCCTCTGATCCGGCGGCAGAGGGCGGCGGCTGGGTGGCCAGCGCGCGGATCGCCTTGGCCAGCGCCGTCGCGGTCCAGCCGTCGCGGGTTTCATCCAGCATGGTTGCAAGGCCGATTTCCTCGGCCCGGCTGGCGCGGATCCATTGCTCCAGCCGCGGCGTGGTGCGGGGCACGATCACCGCGGGTTTGTCAAAGGAAAGAACTTCGCAGAAGGTGTTGTAGCCGCCCATGCACACGACGCCCTGAGCGCCGGCAAACAGGGTTTCGATCTGTGATTCAAAGCCGACAGCGGTAACACGGCCATCGAGCCGGGCAACGCGCGCCTCGAAATCCTCGCGGGTTTCGCCGGACAGGAAAGGGCCGTAAACCAGCACCGCGCGGGGAGACAGCCCCGGGTCGGCTTCATAAGCCGACAGCACCAGGTCCACCATCATCTCGCCATCGCCGCCACCGCCGGGGGTGACCAGCAGATAGGGCTGTTCCGGCGGCTCCCCCACCTGGCCAAGATCGCGGCGCAGGTAGCCGGTCCAGTGCATCCGGGCCTGCATTTGCGGTGTGAACGGCAGCCCCGCAGTAGGGTCGTATACGGACCGCGGCCCGTAGACCCAAATCTCATCATAGAAATCCCGGGTGGCCTCAACCGCGTGTTTGCGCTCCCATTCGGCGGCCAAAACCTCGGGTTCATCCAGCACGTCACGCAGGCCCAGAACCATCTTGCAGCGGCCCTGTGATTTCAGCAGGTCCAGTGCCGGCATCAGCTCACCGCGAAAGCCGGTGGGTTCTTTGTCCGCCACCAGCACATCGGGGTCGTATTGCTCCACTGTCGAGCGGATCAGGGCGGCGCGCAAGTCGGCGGTTTCCTCTATGCTCATACCCATCGTGCGTGAGGCATAAGAGCCGTCAGAACGCTTGATCACACCCGGCAGGCGGACATGATCGACCCCGGTCGGGAAAGAAAACCGCCCCGCAACCGGCGAACCTGTCAGGATCAGCGCCGAGGTGTCGGGGTTGGCAGCCGTGAGGGCACCCGCAAGCGCACGTGAACGACGCAGATGCCCCAACCCGAAAGTGTCGTGGCTGTAGAACATGATCCTCGGCCCGCGCGTGCCGGTGTCTGCCGCTGTCTGGCTGGCGATTGCGATCCTCATTGGATTGCCTGATCAGGTTGCCGGGCGGCGGATGGCCGTAATGCCGGACCTGCGGCGCAGTACCCAAGCCAGCCGGAATTGCCGCTCGTCCCCGGGCGCCTGCTGTTGTGCTCCGCCATCGTCCGCCTCAGTTTGCGCGCCCCTTTTTGCCAGCTGCGGCGGGAGCACGGACAGTATTTGCCAATGCTGCTGTATTCGCCCGGATGGTATTCTGCCAGTCCAGGAGCTGCAGCTGTCCGCCCGCTAGGCGGAAGTTTGAATTTATATAACCCGGAGCCTGTGCGCATGCAATCATGTGCCTTTGTTGCCTGTTGCACTGCAAATTGCGCCCGCGCCATTTGCGCAACGTTCCGTCGCGTGGTTAATTTGACGCAAGTTTCCAGAAGGATAAGCGTTCATGCTGCAGCAACTGTTCCGGGTATTGCTTTGCGCTTTGCTAAGTTTCGGGCTGGCGGCTCACGCTGGCGCGCAGGAAAGTGACACGGGCGGAGCGGATGCGCTGTCCAGGGCGATCGAGAAGGCGGCGGAAAGCGGCGTCAGTGTCGTCGTGGTCGACAGCAGCGGCCAGCTGATGAATGCGCCGCCGGACCAGGCAGAGGAAGCCGGCCGCCTGGCATCCGGCACGAAGGAACAGCCTTCGATGCTGATGAGGGCGCAATCCAGGGTGGGGGCGTTCCGCGCAGAACTGAACAGCCGGCTTGAAGCGCTGCCATACTCGATCTTCGAGATGCAGTACATCCTGCGCCAGACCAGCCCGGACGGCCGCATCATGACCTATGTCGAGGTGCTGGGCTGGAGTGTCTTGTTCCTGCTGGTCGGGCGCTGGCTGTCGACAGAGATTTACGGCAAGCGCATCGCCAAACGTTTTGTGGTCGCCCGGATCCAGGCCAACCCGGAAGGCTATCAGGACAAAATGCCCTTCCTGGTGTACCGGTTCCTGATGGGGATCGGGGCCACCGTTTTTGCGATGGTTTTTGCAGCCCTTACGTCCTATCTGATCTTCGGAGCCTCGGGTGATCCGTCAATCGAATTCACGGCAACGGCTGTCTACACGGCTTTTTTCCTGGCCCGCACGGTGTCCGATCTGTGGCGGATGGTGCTGTCGCCTTTCCTGGCCCAGTACCGCATACCGGTATTTTCGGACCGGGACGCAAAGCGGCTCTATATCTGGGCATCCTTGCTGGCGACCTATGACATTTCGTCGACACTGTTTGCTACCTGGGTTGGCGATTTCGGCCTGAACTATAATGTTTATGCATTGGTCTACGGGGTTTTGGCGCTGGCGGGGATGCTGGGCAATCTGCTGATGCTGCTTGTCAACGGGCGCGCCATTTCCAACGCCATCCGCGCAGGCCGCGCACCTGAGGAATGTTCCTGGCTGGTACGTATCCTGTCGGTTGCCTGGGCGCCGGTGCTGATGGCCTATATGGCTTTTGGCTGGTTCAAGCTGGCCTTTGACCTGGTGCTGGAACAGGAAATCTCGATCCCGCTGATGGCGGGAAGCTATATTGTGCTGACCACGATCCTGATCGTCTATGGGGCGATCAATTACTTTATCGAACGCTATTTCAGCCGCAACAGGATGGTTCAGGCAGCGGCAGACCCGGATCAGAATGAGGCACCTGCCGAGGCACAGGAAGCAGACCCGGCCCAGATGACCTTGGCGGAGATATCTGCAGAGGGTCCAGGGGCCGGCGAAGATGATACCGCCGCATTGCCTGCAAAACACCCGATCGCCACCTACGAGGATCTCGCCCGCCGGGTTGCGGGGATCCTTGCCTTTGTCGTTGGCGCCTATTCGCTGGTGATTGTCTGGAACCCGGATGCCCGCTGGACCGAAACGATGGCGGCTGACCGGGTGATTGATGTCACCGTGATCCTGTTCATCGGTTATATTGTCTATCACCTGTTCCGGATCTGGATAGACAGCAAGATCGACGAGGAGGCCGGTGAAGTGGAACCCGGGGAACTGGGGGATGAAGGCGGGGCTGGCGGTGCCAGCCGCCTGGCCACCTTGCTGCCGCTGTTCCGCGGAGCAATTCTGGCGGTGGTGCTGGTCTCGATCGTTCTGATCGTGCTGCTGGAACTCGGCATCAACGTCAGCCCGCTGTTTGCCGGTGCCGGTGTGGTCGGCTTGGCGGTGGGCTTTGGCTCGCAGACTTTGGTGCGGGATATCTTCTCCGGCGCTTTCTTCCTGATAGATGATGCCTTCCGCAAGGGCGAATATATTGATATCGGCGATGTGAAGGGCACGGTCGAAAAGATCTCGGTGCGTTCTTTCCAGCTGCGTCATCATCTGGGTGCGCTGCACACGATCCCCTTTGGCGAGATCAAGGTGCTGACCAATTACTCGCGTGATTGGGTAATGATGAAACTGCCGATGCGCGTGACCTATGACACTGATGTGGAGAAGGTTCGCAAGCTGATCAAGAAGCTTGGCCAGAAGCTGATGGATGATCCGGTAATCGGACATACCTTCATTCAGCCGCTGAAGTCCCAGGGTGTGATCGAAATGCAGGATTCGGCGATGATCATCCGTGTGAAATTTATGACCAAACCAGGGGATCAGTGGATTGTCCGCAAACGGGTGTACCAGGAGATCCGTGAATTATTTGCCCGCGAGGGCATCAGATTTGCCCATCGTGAGGTCACCGTGCGGCTGGCGCCGGATCAGGCTGAAGATATGACGCCGAAGCAGAAAGAAGCAGCCGCAGGGGCAGCGCAGGCGGCGATTGACGAAGATCTTCTGGACGAGATGGGCGGACCGGGCGGCGATGACCGCTGAGCCAATGCCAGGCCGGCGCCCTCCCGCCCCCGTGCTGGATCGCTTACGCGCTCCGCTTGGGGTTTGGCATGGCGCCGCGCCGCCGCCTGCGGCGGGAGTATTTCTCGCAGAAAGAACTCCGGGGTGAGTTGGCTGCAAGCCAAAGGGGCAGCGCCCTTCTCCAAAGGCTATTGCAGCCAGCATGCGGGGGCGCTGCCGCAACGGGAAGCGGGCCGGTCCCATCGCATTCGGCTGGTATCCAGACCGAGCGGTGCAGCAAGGCGGCGGCCCGGACCCCAGCCGCTGTTTTCAATCTCCGGATTATAGTCGCTGTCCGCCGGTTTGGTGAGCTCCAATCCTTCGGCATGTTTCTGCAGTCCGGCAATCAGTTCTGCGGTGCGGGCAAGCGACAGACGGGCCACGGGCACTTCCTCTCCACGGGCGGCGGCTGCCAAGGCCGAAAGGGCTGCTGCTGCCATCAGATAGCCCGTGGCATGATCCAGCGCTTGCACCGGTAAAGGGTGCGGATTGTCCGTCCTGGCCTGGACGCGGCCTGTATCGGCGATACCTGCACTCATCTGCACCAGGCTGTCAAAGCCGCGCCGCAGGGCCCAGGGGCCGGTCCAGCCATAGGCATCCAGAGTCACTTCAACCGCATTGGGAGCGATCCGGCGGCGGGCGTCCGCACCGTAGCCCAGACCATCCAGTGCACCCGGGCGGTAGCCATGCACCAGAACATCGGTGTTGGACAGCAACGTCTCGAACCGCTGGCGTCCCTCGTTGCTGCGCAGGTCCAGGAATGCCATGCGCTTGCCCAGTGAAATGTCGGATATGACCCCCGGTTCGTCCCAGCCGGGGGGATCTATGCGCAGCACCTCTGCCCCGAAGCCAGCCAATGTGCGGGTCGAGACCGGCCCGGCCAGAACCCGGGTCAGATCCAGCACTCTGAGACCGGCAAGCGGGCGGTCAGCCGTCGCCTCGGGCCTGTTTCGCAGCTGGATCTTGCGGGGGGAGATCCAGTGGATCAGCGGTTCGGCCGCCACAGCGCTGCCTTGAGGATGCGCCAGCCAGTCCGCGCGGCTGCGCATGGCGGCGGCCGCGCCGCCTGCGGTCACGATCTCCTTTTCGAGAATACCGGCCTGCCAGTGCCTGACTGCGGCTTCTGCACCGGAGCGATTTCCCTCACAGCCGAGCACCTGCAGCGCGGCCCGGCGGTGTTGCGGCAGGTTGGTGTGCAGGCGGATCCAGCCGTCTGCGGTTTTATAATTGCCGGCAATCGGATCCCACAAGCTGGGAAGCTCCCAGCCCACGGGGCGCAAGCTGCAGCTGAACCAGAGCGACGCCAGGCGCTGGTCCACTGTGACCTCCGGCGCAGCGGGTGCCAGGTTCAGCGCCGCTATCAGCTGCGCCAGTTCCAGCCCAGCTGCGGCGATTGAGGCATTGGCAAGTTCGGTAACCGCGAAGGCGCTGGACCATCGCCCGGTGCCCGCCAGGCAATAGCTGCCAGGCGCGGGGAGGGCGGTCAGCAGGGTCATTGCTCGTAAGGATCGAGGCTGTCGCGCAGCCCGTCGCCGAGAAAGTTGAAGGCGAGCACGACGATTACAATCGGCAGCATCGGGACCGCGGTCCAGGGGTAGATCTCGATCGAGGCCAGGTTTTGCGCATCGTTCAGCATCACGCCCCAGCTGACCGCCGGCGCACGCAACCCAAGGCCGAGGAAAGACAGCGCGGTCTCGCCCAGAATCATCGCCGGGATCGACAGCGTGGCCGAGGCAATCAGATGCGACATGAAGTTTGGCAGCAGATGCTTGCGGATCACCCGGCCGGGAGAGGCACCCATCATCTCTGCGGCGCGCACATATTCCTCTTCGCGCAAGGACAGGAACTTGGCCCTCACGGACCTTGCAAGCCCTGGCCAGTCAAGAATCCCGAGGATGATTGAAATGACAAAGAACACTGCAACCGGAGACCAGTTCGAGGGCACCGCGGCAGAAAGCGCCAGCCACAAAGGAAGCTCAGGCAGGGACCGCAGGATTTCGATCACCCGGTTTATCAGCCAATCGGTCTTGCCGCCGAGATATCCTGCCAGTGAACCAAAAAAGATACCAAGCACAAAGGACACGGAAATGCCGATCAGCCCCACAGTAAGCGACAGCTGTGCGCCATAGGAAACGCGGCTGAAGATGTCGCGGCCGAGCCGGTCGGACCCCAGGATAAAGATCGTTGCCTCTTCGGTTGCGCAGAACAGGTGGCGGTTGCTTTCGATCAGACCTGCCAGCTTATACGTTTTGCCCTCGCAGAAAAATTCAAGCTTCAGCGGGCGCGAGGTGTCCGGACTGAATTCCCACTGGAAAGTTTCCAGATTGGCCTCGGATGTCATCGGGTAAACGAAGGGACCCACGAACGCGCCCTCGTGGAACAGCTTTATCGATTGCGGCGGGGAATACAGGTGCTCTGAAAAGCGCTGGTTTGGACCGTAAGGCGCGATGAAGCCGGCAAACGGGATCATCAGATAGGCGACCAGCAGAAAAAGGCCCGAAATCAGCCCCAGCCTGTGGGTCCTGAATTTGCGCCAGACCAGCAGCCAGTTGGGCGCGTCGAGGTCCTTGCGCTCCAGCTCCAGCAGCGAGGCCTGCGGGTCGAAAGGCTCATCATCGACGTAACGTCCATCAGGCAGCCGGGTCATGCGCCGCGCCCCTCATACCGGATCCTCGGGTCAAGAAGCACTAGCAATACATCTGAAACCATGGTGCCGATCAGCGTAAGCAGCGCGACGAACATCAGCACGAAGCCCGACAGGAACATGTCCTGGGTCTTGAGTGCGGTCAGCAGGGTCGGCCCAATGGTTTGCAGCCCCAGCACCACCGACACCAGTACCGAGCCTGAGATCATTGCGGGCAGCAGGTTGCCGATGTCTGCGACAAAGGGGTTGAAGGCCACCCGCAGCGGATATTTGGCCAGCATCCGCGCCGGCGCCATGCCCTTGGCGATGGCGGTTTCCACATAGGGTTTGCCCAGTTCGTCCAGCATATTGGCGCGCAGGCGCTGCATCATCGCGGACGCACCGGCAGTGCCGATCACGAAAGTCGGCACAATCAGGTGGACGAGAATGGATTTCACCTTGTCCCAGTTCATCGGCACGCCTTCGTATTCAGGCGCCATCAGCCCGCCGATGGGCAGATCAAACCAGCGGTGGCCATAGTAGAACAGGATCAGCGCCAGAAGGAAGTTTGGCGTGGCGAGGCCTAGATAGCCGATGAAAGCAGAGGTGTAATCAATCCAGGTGCGGGCCCGCGCGGCAGCCAGCACCCCCAGCGGCAGCG
Source organism: Leisingera sp. SA215 (assembly GCF_055902035.1). Lineage (NCBI taxonomy): Bacteria > Pseudomonadati > Pseudomonadota > Alphaproteobacteria > Rhodobacterales > Roseobacteraceae > Leisingera > Leisingera sp. SA215. The sequence continues at coordinate 220,526 of NZ_JBVVXU010000002.1, forward strand.
CTACCGCATAGACAAAAACAACGGCGGACAGGTTTACCAGAACTGTAAGCCAGAGGCTGTCGCCGACAATATCGGCAACCGGGCTGTCGAACTCGAATGACCAGCCGAAATTACCCTGTATCATGCCGGAGAACCCGTGCGGGCCGGGCATGAAGCCCATCCAGATCATGTATTGCTGCCACAGGGGTTTATCGAGCGCATATTCCTGCCGCAGGAATTCCGCCTTAGCGACACCTGCGGATTGGCCGGTGGCCTGCAGCTCGGCAATCTGGTTCGATAAATAATCACCCGGCGGCAGGTTGATGATGGCAAAGACCAGCACGGACACCACCAGAAGCGTAAGCAGCATGGTGCCGAACCGGTAAATGGCGTAGCGCAGAATTTCCATCAGCCCTGGCCATCCTCGAAAAAGAACTCATCCGGCCGGTAAACGCCGAAATGGGCACCGGGATCCCAGGCCCATATGGCCTGTTCCGGCACGTTGCGCAGGCGGTTGCTGACCACGACGGGCTGCGGCGCGGCGGCCACGACGCCGATGGCATAAACTTGATCAGCGTGGATTTTCAGCATGGACCGCCAGGCGGCAGCCCGCTCGGCATCTGTGGCGGCCATGTTCCAATCCTGCATCAGATCCATCAGCTGCTGCGCCGGAGCCATGTCAGGCGGCTCACCCGCGTCACCGCCGGTTTGATAGTATTGGCCCCATTTCGGCCAGGACAGGAACACCTGATCCGTTGGCGCCAGATAGGCGGGCGAGGTGTAGACCTGCGGCAAGCCATTGTCCCAGCCGAACCAGGCAGAGGCCAGGGTCCTGCCGGAAAAGACCCGGTTGCGCAGGATGTCGCGGTCCAGCGGGCGCATGACCAGTTTGACCCCGACATCACGCCAATCGTCCGAGATTATCTGAAGAGCATTTTCGACTTCCTGACGTTCGCCCGCTGTTTCCACGACAAGTTCCATCAGCCGCCCGTCGGCCAGATAGCGGATACCGTAGGCGTTTTTCTCTGTCAGGCCGGCCTCGTCCAGCAGCAGATTGGCCTGCTCCGGGTCGAAATCCGCCCAGGCGGCACGCAGGCCAGGGTCGAAAAATTCGCTCTGCTCCAGCACGGTCATGGCGCCGGGCTTGGCCAGATTGAAATAGAGCGCCCGGTTAATGGCGCGGCGGTTGATGGCCAGCGACAGCGCCCGGCGCACCCGGACATCGCGCAACACCTCGCGCCAGACCGGATCCCTGGCATTCAGGTTCGGATAGATCGCAATCTGCGAAGCGGCACCGGACCCCCAGAGATATGTCTTGTAGTTTGCGCCATCCTTCTCGCCCTTGCGCAGGATCGGAATATCGCGAAAGTCCAGGCCGCGGGCCTGCAGATCGGCCTCGCCGGCGTTCGACTTGGCCGCTACCAGGCCGGCGGTCACGATCTCCATTTCCACGGTGTCGATATAGGGCAGCTGCACGCCGCGGCTGTCGATCCGGTGGTAATAGGGATTGCGCACGAACTGGTGGCGGATCTTCTTGCCGGGCGAGGCATTGATCCACGGCTGCAGCGTCGGAAGCTCGTGGTTATCGAACTTGTACATATTGTCGTATTTGTTGTGCAGCGCGGCCCAGCTTTTGACGCGGGCGTAATCGACTTCCTCTTCCAGCGTATCCGGGTCGGCGTAATCCGCGTGGAACTGTTTCAAGTATTCCGCAGGCCGGTAGATGAATGGCGGGCGCGCCTGGGCCAGCATGTGCAGGAAACTGGGGTTGGGGTCGTCCCATTCATAGATGATTGTGGTTTCATCCGGGAAGCTAACCCGCGGCAGCTTGCCGTTTACGCGCAGGAAATCCGGCGGACCGGCCGGGCTGAGCAGTTCTTGGTTGGCGACATCCTCCCACCAGTAGCGGAAGTCGGCTGAGGTGAAGGGATCGCCGCTGGACCAGCGGTGGCCGGGCCGCAGTTTCAGGGTGTAGCGCCGGTTCCCTTGGTTCTCATAGCGCAGCAGAATATCAGGCTGCAGCCGGTAGCTATCGTCATAGCCCGCCAGCCGCGCATAGCCATAGACAACCATCTGGCGGATATCCTTGGAGCGGGTCACCATGGTGTTCAGCGTGCCGCCTTCGATGCCATAGCCCCGGCCCTTGGCAGCCAGGTCGACCACCAGCGGCACCTCTGGCAGGCGTTTGGCCACAGGCGGCAGGTAGCCCGCATTGACTTCGGCGCTCCAAAATTTGCTTTCCTGAACCTCGGGGCCGCACAGGGCAGAAAACGGGGCAAGGCAGAAGGCAGCCGCCAACAGGGGTTTCAGGGCATCAAGCATGGCAGCGCACCTTATGGCCGGGTTCCAGGTTTTTCAGGTTTACCAGGCGCGGGGCATCAAACCCGTTAAAGCGGAATTCTTCGGGCCAGCAATCCGGCGCGCCTGCGCCCTGGGCCACCAGATTCAAATCTATGGGCCGGTCAATATCGGGTTCCGGCTGAGCCGCGATCAGCGCCTTGGTGTAAGGGTGCTGGGGATTGTAGAACAAGGTTTCCGGCGGCGCCTGCTCGACAATCAATCCGCGCCGCATCACTGCGACCTCATCTGCAATGCGGGCTACCACGGCCAAATCATGGCTGATGAACAAGTAAGAGAGGTTCTGCCGGTCGCGGATTTCCTCCAGCAGCCGCAGGATCTGCTCCTGTACCGAAACATCCAGCGCCGAGGTCGGCTCGTCGCAGACGATCAGCGCCGGCTCCAGCATCAGCGCGCGCGCGATTGACAGGCGCTGGCGCTGACCGCCGGAAAACGCATGCGGGTAGCGTTTCAGCATGTCCGGCGACAGGCCGACCAGCCGCAGCATGTCCGCTGCCCTGTCCCGGCGTTCAGCACGAGAACCGACGCGGTGGATCTCCAGCGGCTCAACCAAGGTGTCCTGAATGCGCATCCTGGGCGACAGCGAGGAGTAAGGATCCTGAAACACCATCTGGGCCTGCCGCTGAAAGGCAGTGCGTGCGGCGCGGTCCATGCTGTGCACAGTGACCGCCGGTTGATCAGGGTCAGGGCGGAACAGCACCTCGCCACCGGGATCCGGCGGCTCTGCCCCTAACGCAATCCGTGCGGCCGTGGTCTTGCCCGAGCCGCTTTCGCCGACGACAGCCAGGGTTTTCCCGCGGCTTAACAGCAGATCAATCTCGCGGCAGGCGTGGATCAAGGTTGGAGCTTGCCAACCTTTGCGGGCTCTCAAAGTGTAGGTCTTGGAGACCGACTTCATTTCCAAGATCAGATCATCGCGTGACGGCGGGATGGCGACAACCGCTTCATCCGGGATTTCCGGGGCCGCGTTGAACAGGGCCTTGGTGTACGGATGGGAAGGGGTCCGCAGCATCGGTTCCGCACGGCCGGATTCCATCACCCGGCCCTTGTGCATCACCACCACCTGCTCTGCCATATTGGCGACCACGCCCAGGTCATGGGTGACCAGGATCATTGCCATGCCGGTTTCGTGCTGCAGCTCTTTCATCAGACCCAGCACCTGCGCCTGTGTCGTCACGTCCAGCGCCGTAGTCGGCTCATCCGCGATCAGCAGGTCCGGCTTGGCCACCATAGCCATGGCGATCATCGCCCGCTGGCGCATCCCGCCAGACAGTTCGAAGGGATAAGATCTGTAGGTGCGTTCCGGCTCGGGGAACCCGACCCGCTCAAAACATTCAAGAACCGTCTTGCGTGCCTCGCGTTCGGACTTGCGGCCATGCAGCCACAGCACTTCTGACACCTGGTTGCCGATCCGGTGCAGCGGAGAAAGCGAACGCATCGGCTCCTGGAAAATCATCGCGACGGTATTGCCGCGCACGTCGCGCATCAGCCGTTCGTCGAGTGTCGCAAGATCCACCGAGCCGCCGCGGGTGTTCAGCAAGATGCGCCCGGAGCGCAGCTGCGCCACCTTCGGCAGGATCCGCAGCACGGCACGGCAGGAGACCGTCTTGCCCGAGCCGCTCTCCCCGACCAAGGCAAGTGTTTCGCCAGGCTGCACAGCAAAGCTCACGTCCTTCACGACGGAGGCACCCTTGCCAAACCCGACGCTGAGGTTTTCAACGGACAGCAGCGGACGCATTCAAGTTTGTCCGCCCGGCTGGTTCAAGGCATTCATGAGATCATGTTTTCCCCTGTTTTTTCCCTCAGTTTCGCGTGCTGAGGGCTGCTTAGTCAAACCCCATTTGACCGGATGCCCGTTGTACAAGGGGTAATTGGTTGGCTTTCCGGTTGTGCTGATGGGCGCTTCTTAGGGCCAAAAGCCCGCATTCGCTCCGCATATTCGGTGTTTTTGGCCGGGCGGGCCGGGCAAGGATTACGGGTTTTCATGTTAGCATGCCTTCAGGTGTATAAAGGCCCAGTTTATATCCCGCCCTTCACTAGCTGCGGACCTGCTGTGGCCCGGGCGCCACTCAATCCATGCCGCAAAAGCCTGCTGACAGGATTGCATTGTTGGCGCCAGCCGTCAGCCCGGCATAGAATGCCAGGGAACGCAAACATTCCGAAAGGCCGCATATGGCGCAAAAACCTGTTCTGCACCGGGACGATCCGGAGGCCGAGCCGCTGGTCGGCAACATTAAGGTTACCCGCAACGACTGGCTGAATGTCGCGATGGATGTGCTGATCTCGGACGGGGTGGAGCAGGTGAAAGTGCTGGCGCTTGCCGAGCGGATGCAGGTTTCGCGCTCGTCTTTCTACTGGTACTTCAAGTCGCGCCAGGACTTGCTGGATGCGCTGCTCAAAACCTGGGAGCAGACCAATACCGCCGGCATGGTGCGCCAGGCCGAGGCACCGGCCAAGACTATCACAGGGGCCGTTCTGAACGTGTTCCGCTGCATCGCCAACCCCGATCTGTTCAACACTGCACTGGACTTTGCCGTACGTGACTGGTCCCGCCGCTCAGGCAAGGTGCGCAGCTTGCTGGACCGCTCGGACCGGCGCCGGGTCGAAGCGTTGACGGGGATGTTCGCACGCTACGGCTATCCGGACCGAGAGGCGGTAACCCGGGCCAAGGTGCTGTACTATATGCAGCTCGGCTATGAGATGGCGGACCCGAATGAGAGCCACGCGCACCGGCTGGAGGTGACGTCCGAGTACCTCAAGGTTTTTACCGGGCGCGAGCCGCTGTCCGAAGAAATGGCGGACTTCACCGAGTTTACTAAGCAGCACTGGGACGTCTGAGGCGTTATCCGCAGCCGCGGGCGTGAGGTTTTACAGGCTGCGGAGCAACTCTTCGGCCTGCGTGCGTGCCACCTCAGCCGCTTTCAGCCGGACCGGGCCATAGCCGCGGATCTCCATCGGCGCATTCAGTACCTTGAGGCAGGCCTCATGCGCGTCGGTGCTGTAACGGCTGGCGATGGTCTCAAGCGTGGCCTCAAACCAGGTCAGCAGACCGCGGTGCAGGCGGGCTTCCTCGTGATAGCCGAAGATGTTGAAGGCTGAACCGCGCAAGGCCTTGCCCTTGGCCAGAAGGGTCATCACCGGGCGCAGCCAAGCCCCGAAGGCCCGTTTTCCTGGACGTCCGCGGGCGTCCTTTTTCCAGTTCAGCAGAGGCGGCGCGAGGTGGTAGTTGACGCGGAAATCTCCTTCGAATTCCTCTTCCAACTGATGCTGGAAGGCGTCGCTGGTGAGCAGCCGGGCGACCTCGTATTCGTCCTTGTAGGCCATCAGCTTGAACAGCGATCGCGCCGCCGCCCGGGTCAGCTCGTCCTGCGCATTGGCAGGCAGCGCCTCGCGGAGCCGCCGCAGGGCAGAGGTGTAGCGCCCCGCGTAAGCCACGTTCTGATACCCGGTGAGGAACGACGCACGCCGCTCGATCAGCGCGTCCAGCGTCTCGGGTTTTTCGGGGGCCTCCTCATAATGGCTGGCGACCAGTTCCGGGTCTGCCGCCATGGCACGGCCGATGGCAAAGGCCAGGCGGTTCTTTTCAACGGCAACGCCGTTCAGCTCGATCGCCTGATCCAGCGCGCCGGCACTCACCGGCACCAGACCCTTCTGCCAAGCAAAACCCAGCATCATGACATTGGCCAGCACAGCGTCGCCCAGCATTGTCTCCGCGGCCTCATTGGCGTTGAAACCGGACAGGTTCTGCGGACCGACGGCTTCGGCAATGGTTTTTTCGCGCAGGCCTGCCATCAAGTCGGCATCGCGGCGCAGCACCAGATCGCCGGTGGGCATTTCCGCCCGGTTCAGCACTACCTTGGTGTCCGCCCGGTAATGGGCGGAGGCCTTGGGCGCCGAGCTGACCACCACGTCACAGCCAATCACCGCATCCGCGCCGCCGGCGTCGATGCGCACCTGGTTCAGCGTCTCCGGCGCGTTCGACAGGCGGATATAGCTCAGCACGGTCCCGAACTTCTGTGCAAAGCCGGTGAAATCCAGAACGCTGGAGCCCTTGCCCTCCAGATGCGCGGCCATGGTGATTAGCGCACCCACGGTGACAACACCGGTGCCGCCGACGCCGGTGACCAGCAGGTCGAACGGCGCGTCCAGCGATGGCAAGGCAGGGGAGGGCAGTTTGGCGGTCAGCTGCGCGGCATCCAGGCCTGCGGTCTTTTTCTTGCGCCGGGTTGCGCCCTCAACGGTGACAAAGCTGGGGCAGAACCCGTTCAGGCAGGAGAAATCCTTGTTGCAGCTCGACAGGTTGATCTTGCGCTTGCGGCCAAACGGCGTCTCCTTCGGCTCCACGCTCAGGCAGTTGGATTCCACCGAACAGTCGCCGCAGCCCTCGCAGACCAGATCGTTGATGAAGGCAAACCGTTTGGGATCTTCCATCTTGCCGCGCTTGCGGCGGCGGCGCTTTTCAGTGGCGCAGGCCTGTTCGTATATCAGGACGGTGACGCCGGGGATTTCGCGCAACTCACGCTGCACACTGTCCAGCGCGCTTCGGTCATGGAAGGTGGTGCCCGCCGGGAAGTCGCGGCGGCTGAACTTGCCGATGTCATCGGAAACCAGGGCGATCCGCTCCACCCCTTCAGCACGGCAGGTCTGGGCAATGCCATGCACCGAGACCGGCCCGTCCACCGGCTGGCCGCCGGTCATCGCCACTGCGTCATTGTAAAGGATCTTGTAGGTGATGTTGGTGCCTGCCGCGACCGCCTGGCGGATCGCCAGCGATCCGGAGTGGTACCAGGTGCCTTCGCCCAGGTTCTGGAACACATGCTTGCCGCCATTGAACTGCGAGGCTGCGGTCCAGGGCACGCCTTCACCGCCCATCTGGGCATAGCCGGCCGTCTCCCGGTCCATCCAGCTGGCCATCACATGGCAGCCGATGCCGGAAAATGCTTTGGACCCTTCAGGCAGTTTGGTGGAGCTGTTGTGCGGGCAGCCTGAACAGAAATAGGGCGTGCGTGCGGCGCCGGGCACATTCAGCACCTTTGGCGGCTCGGCTGCCAGAGCGGCCGCCTTGGCGGGCAGGTTTTCCTCCGGGAAAAACCTGTCCAGCCGTGCGGCAACGATTGGCGCCAGCAAGAGCGGGCTCAGCTCGCCGGTCCAAGGGATCAGCGGCTCCCCCTGGCTGTCGTATTTTCCGACCATCTTTTCCGGCTTGCTGCCGGGCCAGTCATAGAAGTTTTCCTTGAACTGGCTCTCGATGATGCCGCGCTTTTCTTCTACAACCAGCACCTCCTGTTTACCCTTCACGAATTTCAGCGCATCGGTGCGGTCCAGCGGCCAGACCATGCCGACCTTGTAGATATCGATGCCCAGGCGGCGGCAGGCGGCCTCATCCAGCCCCAAAAGCCGCAGCGCTTCCATCAGGTCGAGATGCCCCTTGCCGGTGGAGACAAAGCCAAAGCGCGCGTTCTTGATGTCATAGATCCGGCGGTCGATCGGATTCGCCTCGGCAAAGGCGCGCACGGCGTCCAGTTTGGCGTGAATACGGGTCTCGATCTCGGGCGAGGGCAGATCGGCGCGGCGTATATGCAACCCGCCGGGATAATCCGGCAGGTCGGGGTATATGAACGCGCGGTCGGGGCGCAGTTCAACCGACCGCGCGCTTTCCACGGTTTCGGACACAGCTTTGAACCCCACCCAGGTGCCGGAATAGCGCGAAAGGGCAAAGCCATACTCGCCGAATTCCAGAAATTCGGACACGTCCGCCGGGTTCAGCACCGGCATGAACCAGGACATGAACGCAACATCCGACTGATGCGGCATCGAGGAGCTGACGCAGCCGTGGTCGTCGCCTGCTACGACCAGTACGCCGCCCTTTGCGGAGGAGCCATAGGCGTTGCCATGCTTCAGCGCATCGCCGGAGCGGTCCACCCCCGGACCCTTTCCGTACCACATGGAAAACACGCCCTCGACTTCGCAATGCGGATCGAGCACTGCCTGCTGGGCGCCCAGAACCGCGGTAGCGCCCAAATCCTCGTTCACCGCTGGCATGAACTTAATCCGGTTTTCCTTCATCCGGTCCTCGGCGCGCCAGAATTCCAGATCGACCGCCCCCAAAGGCGAGCCACGGTAACCAGAGACAAAACCCGCAGTGTTCAACCCGGCTTCCCGATCGCGGCGCGCTTGATCGAGCATGATCCGGGCCAAGGCCTGGGTGCCGGTCAGGAAAACCCGGCCCTGGGTCTTTTCGTACCGGTCTTCCAGCTTGTAGCTGCGGAAATCATGGCTCAGCTTGGTCATCTTGGAGTGTCCTTGCACGGAGAATGTGGTGTCCGGAAAGTTAAACCACTCAGGTTGAAGAGATTTGCCTGAATTTCTGATTTTGAGGATAATTTTGGGTAAGCTATCCAGAATATTATGATTTGGCGGGGAAAGTGACCGAACCATGAAACTTGACGATCGCGATTGCCGTATCCTCACCCTGCTGCAGGAAGACTCCCGCATTTCCAATGCTGACTTGGCTGAAGCCGTCGGCATGTCGGCCTCTGCTCTGTGGCGCCGGGTGCGGGCGTTGGAGGATGCGGGCATTATCGAGCGGTATGGCGCAGTCGTGAATGCTCCGGCAATGGGGCTTGGGTTCCAAGCCATCGTGCATGTGCATTTGACACGTCACGATCCGGACAAGCTGGTGGAATTTATCCGCGCAGTAGAGACCAGCCCGCTGGTGCAGGAATGTTACGCCACTACAGGACAGGCCGACTACCACCTTCGCGTGCTGGCTCCGGATCTGGATGCCTACAACCGGTTTCTGGAGGGATTTCTGTTCCGTCTTCCAGCGGTCGCCAGCGCTCAGACAAATGTGGTGCTGCGTACGATCAAACGGGACAAGCCGGTTGTGCCTTAGAAAATTTTCCAGCGGCGGAAGCATCTTCTTAAAGCAGATGGCTGTGCAGCCAGTCAGCGCTTTCTTTGCAACGATACTTTGGGGGTTGCGGGCATTCCTCAGCCCACGGGTGCCGTCACGCCGCCGCGTATTTCACCCAGGCCCAGGCCATGGCGATGTAGGTCAACTGGTGCAGAGCCTGGTCAGAACCCATTGCCTGCCAGAACATCGCCTGCTGCGGGTGCAGCTTCTTGCGTTCGGAAAAACGGGCTTTGCCGAAATCAATGTGGAAATGAATCACCCACTCCAGCACAGCCAGAACTAGAATGAATGCCAATGGTGCGCCGAACAGCAAATAAACAAGGGCTGAGCCGATCACATGGATACCCGCATGCTGGGCCCGTCCCATATGGGCATAGGCGCAGCGGCCGGACAGCATCTTGGGTGTTTGCAGAAAGAAGTCGGCAAACAGGTGCTTGACCTGCAAAGCGCAGAGCAGCAGCAGAACGTATCCGACATATTCCGGCAAACCTATTGACCTCCAGCAAGGATACCTCGTTGGAACCTTACGGATTTTTCACCGTCTGGCAATTGCTGCGCCGGCAGGATGCCGCAACGGGACAGGACGGTCTTCTGCCCATTGCCTGTGCCTGCCAAACCGCGCTACCCATAAGACAGTCCAACTCCAAAGCCGCCATTTATGGAGCTTTCCCCATCGAACGCTCTTTGTTCCGTTTCATCTGGAAGTACTCGAAGCGCGACCAGCTGGTGCTGTTGCTGGTCACGGCCTGCCTGTTTCCGCTTCTTTACCTGACGCTGGAGCTGCCGAAACGGATCATCAACGATGCGATCGGTGCTGAGAGCTCCACCATAACCCTGCTGGGGCAAAGCTTTGATCAGCTGACGTTCCTGTGGTTTCTTTGCGGCGGATTTCTGGTGTCGGTGCTATGCCACGGCCTGCTGAAAATGCGCATCAATACCATGAAGGGGGTGCTGGCCGAGCGAATGCTGCGCCGCTTCCGCTATCAGCTGATCGCCCGGGTGCTGCGCTTTCCGCAACCTTACTTTGAGCGGGTCAGCCAAGGCGAACTGGTGTCGATGGTCACCTCCGAATCCGAGCCGATGGGCGGGCTGATGGGGGATGCGGTCAGCCAGCCGGTGCTGCAAGCGGGGCAGATGCTGACTATCCTGTTCTTCCTGTTCCTGCAGAACTTCTGGTTCGGGATGGCCGCAATTGCGCTCATTCCGCTGCAAGGCTGGCTGATCCCGATGCTGCAACGGCAGATCAACTTGTTGAACAAAAAGCGCATCAAGCAGGTTCGGGCACTGGCCACTGAGATCGGCGAAAGCGCCGCAGGCGCCTCGACGCTCCGGATCAATGGCGGCTGGCGTTACCGGATGGCGATCATCACAGCCCGGCTGGGGCGGCTGTATGACATCCGCTTAGAGATCTACCAGAAAAAATTCTTTATGAAGTTTCTCAACAACTTCATCACCCAGCTGACGCCGTTTTTCTTTTATGCTGTCGGCGGCTTTCTGGTGCTGCAGGGCAAGGTGTCGTTGGGCGCATTGGTCGCGGCGCTGGCAGCCTACAAGGATCTGGCATCACCCTGGAAGGAATTGCTGACCTATTACAACCAGACCCAGGACATGGGCTTGCGCTGGGAAGTAATCCTCGACCGCTTTGCACCTAAGGGCATGGTGGATGAAAAGCTGCTGAGCGGCGAGCCAGAGGAGCTGGAGCATTTGCGCGGCGACGTGGTTCTGGATGCGGTCAATGTGCGTGACACGGATGGCAATCCGGTGCTGGAAGAGCTGAGCGCAACCTTCCCCGCAGGGCAGGTCATCGGTATTGCGGCCCCCTCCGAGGAAGACCGCCGGGCTCTGGCGGAACTGCTGACGCGGGAAATACTGCCCTCAACGGGAACGGTGACGGTGGCCGATCAGAACCTCACCGGGCTGCACCAGGCTACGGTGGCGGCGCGGATCGGCTATGCTACCTCGCGGCCGGTTCTTTTCCAGGGATCCTTTGGCGACAACGTGATGATGCCAATGCGGCTGCGCCCCTTGGGCGCGGCCCGGGACTTGCAGCAGCTGGAGATTGCCAAACGCGCGGGCAACAGCCCGGATCCCTTTGATGCACCCTGGCTTGACCCCAAGCTGGCTGGTTTCTCCAGCGAGACGGAGCTGCGGAGCTGGTGGCTGCAGCTGGTTGAGGGGATCGGATCCGATACTGCTCTGTTCCGCCGCGGTATCGAACAGTGTTTCGAAGCGCCCGACCACCCGGATCTGGCGCAGCGGCTAGTCGGGCTGCGCCCATCGGTGCGCAAGGCCATTCTGGACGCCGGTCTGGACGTGCATGTGCATTTTCTGGAACCGGAGGCATACAACCCGGCGCTGCCGGTTGCGGAAAACCTGCTGTTTGCAGCCTCGCAGCAGGCCCTGACCGGCGAGGTCTTGCATGGGCATGCGGAATTCCTCGACGAGCTGAAGCAGCTGGGGCTGGACGAAGGATTGGTGGCGCTGACCCGCGATGTGGTGGAGATGCTGCGCCAGATCTTCGGTATGGACGGCACGGGCCACCCCCTGTTCCGCAAGCTGGGATTGGATGTGGGCGCCTATGAAACGGCGCTGTTGCTGGTCGACCGGCCCGGAACCGTAAATGCGGCGGCGCTGAGCCGCGAGGAACTGGCTCAGCTGTTGATCGTGCCTTTCACCATTTCGGCGGAACAGATCGGCCCGGCATTTGAAGAGACAATGAAAGAGCGGATTCTGGGCTTCCGCCGCAGCCATGGGATGCGCTTGCTAAAGGCCTTGGGCGCCGGCTTTGTGCCATTTGCAGAAGAGGCCATCGCCCCCACTTTGACGGTTCTGGAAAACGCTTTGTTCGGCAAGATATCGGATGCTGCCGGCGCCAAGGGCGATGAGGTACGCAAACTTGTCTCAGAACTGATGGTGCGTGAAGGCTTGCGTAATCAGGTGGTGGAACTGATCTTTGACATGCCGATTGCTGTGGGCGGGCAGGGGCTGGCCGCCAGTTTTGCTGAGCCGCTGGCCTTTTGCCGGGCCACAATCAAGAAACCGGATATCCTGATCCTTGATTCCGCGATGGCAAGTTATGATATTGAAACCCGCGTCGCGGTGCATAAGAACCTGCGAAAGCTTTTGCCTGGAACCACGCTGATCTACCTTGCCCCCAGCTTTCAGAACCCGGATGTGTTTGACGTCTTCTTTGAGCTGCGCCAGGGCCGTCTGGTCAGCGACGAGGCCCAGGTCGTGGCGGCAGGCGATGGAGCGGCGAGCCAGGATCTTGCCCGAAAGCTCAGGGCGCTGGAACAGACGGAACTGTTCTCAGGCCTGAACCGGCGCCAGTTGCGCCTCCTGGCATTCGGCGCCCGCTGGTATGATGCCGCAGCAGGAGAGGTTGTGTTTCTCAAGGATGATAAGGCGTCGGACGGGGCGTATATGATCCTTGAAGGCGAGGCAGAGCTTTACTTGCCGCAACCGGGCGGTGCGGACCGGCTGATTACCACGGTTGGCCCTGGGCGGCTGGTGGGGGAACTGGGGCTGATCCGCCATGAACCCCGGGCGCTGAGCATGATCGCGGCGACCGATCTCAACTGCCTGCGGATTGGTGAGGAAGAATTCCTGGCAGTGGTGGAAAATGACGCCTCCACCGCATTCAAGCTGTTGCAAGTGGTGGCGGGCTACGTCTCCAATTAATCTGGACATTCAGACAGGGAAAAAACATGAAACTTCTGCGGTACCGCACGAGCGGAGGAGTACGGCCGGGACTTTTGGACAGCACAGGCGCAGTCCGGGATTTGTCCGCGCATCTGCCGGACATTACCGGTGCGGTGCTGGGGGACGAAACCTTGGCCCGGCTGGCAGTGCTGGATCCGGCGGAGCTGCCGCTGGTGGAAGGAGATCCAGAGCTGGCGCCTTGTGTCGGGCAGACGGGGAAGTTTCTCGGCATCGGCCTCAACTACACCGATCACGCGGAAGAGATGGGCATGGCGCTGCCAGAGCATCCAATTCTTTTCCTTAAGGCGACGTCGTCGATTTGCGGACCGGACGATGACGTGATCCTGCCGCGCGGCTCAGTGGCGGCGGATTGGGAGGTCGAGCTGGGCGTGGTGATCGGCACTGCAGCCAAATATGTCTCCGAAGACGACGCGTTGAACCATGTGGCGGGGTATTGCGCGGTCAACGATGTGTCCGAGCGCGACTATCAGACCAAGCTGACCGGCCAGTGGACCAAGGGCAAAAGCTGCGACACCTTCGGGCCAACCGGTCCCTGGCTGGTGACGCGGGACGAGGTGCCGGACCCGCAGAACCTGTGGCTGACCTGTGATGTGAACGGCACGCGGCGGCAGACTGGAAACACGGCCACGATGGTGTTCACCGTGGCACAGATCATCTCGCATCTGAGCCAGCTGATGACCCTGCATCCGGGCGATGTGATCGCGACCGGCACACCGCCGGGCGTCGGTATGGGGTGCAAACCGCAACCGGTCTATCTGCAGGCCGGCGATGTGATGCGGCTGGAGATCGAGGGGCTGGGAGTGCAGACTCAAACGGTCCGGTCTGACGAGTGACACTCTGCAGGCGGGGTCTCCCGCCCGTTCCGGCACCTTCGCGGAATGCGCCTGCCCGGTTGGGCGTGGCGCTGCGCCATGCGCAGCGCGGTCCTGCTTGCAGCAACGCAGGAATAGAACCTGGAGAACGTGCGGGGCCGCCAGCGTCTATGGGAAGAAGCGGTCAAGCGCCGCTGCAGAACTGCCTGTACAGCAAGGCTATCAATTGCTGCGTGTTGCCATCAGTCAGGCAATAGAAAACTGTCTTGCCTTCCCGCCGCGTGGCAACCAGACCTTCTTCACGCAGACGGGCGAGCATTTGGCTGACCGCGGCTTGACGCATGTTCAACAGGGCTTCCAGCTCGCCCACAGACTTCTCTCCGGTGCCAAGATGGCAAAGGATCATCAGCCGCCCTTCATGGGCAAGCGTTTTGAGGAAAGCGGCCGCTGCTGCGGCGCTATCCTGCATGCCGATTGACGTTTTTAAGTCGATGAGGTCATTGTTCTGGGCAGGCACTATGCGGCATCCTGGAAGATTGTATGCCGCATAGTGCCGCTATTCTTCCGGTCAAGTCACCCAGGATTTGCAATCTCAATCCACGATCGGCGGAGAGCCACCGGCAAAGGCGTTGCCATTTGAATAATCACAGGGCGCTTCCTGCATGTTAAGGTGCAAGTCAGTTCCGGTGAACGGATGGGCGCGGGCAAGATCTTCGTCCACTTCGATGCCCAGTCCGGGTGCGCTGGGCGCGGTAACATAGCCGTTCTCTGCGCGGATAGACCCCTTGATCAGCTGATCGTGAAAGGGGGATTCTATGGTTTCCAGCAGCAGGATGTTCGGGATTGAGACGGCGAGGTGGATATTGGCCGCCCATTCCACCGGTCCTGCATAAAGATGCGGCGCCATCTGTGCATTGAACACTTCTGCGATGGCCGCGACCTTTTTCATTTCCCAGATCCCGCCGGCACGGCCCAGGGCCGGCTGCAGGATCTCGGCGGCGCCAGCCCGCAGCACTGCAGCAAATTCTGACTTTGTGGTCAGTCGTTCACCTGTGGCCACAGGAATGCGCAGGGTGCGGGCAACGCGGGCCATGTCTTCGATATTGTCAGGCGGGGTAGGCTCCTCGAACCAGAGCGGGGCAAAGGGTTCAATTGCCTGGCCCAGGCGGATGGCACCGGCGGTGCTGAACTGGCCATGGGTGCCGAACAGCAGGTCTGCCTTATCGCCCACGGCTTCGCGGATCGCCTTGCAGAACGCCACCGACAAGGAGATGTCCGACATCGCAGGCATATGCCCGCCGCGCATCGTATAGGGGCCGGCGGGATCGAATTTCAGCGCGGTGAAGCCTTCGCGCACCTTTTGTGCTGCGGCCTCGGCAGCCATTTCAGGCGAGGTCCAGAACGGCATGATGTCCTGATGCGGCAGCGGGTAGAGGTAGGTATAGGCACGGATGCGATCATTCATCCGCCCGCCAAGCAACGCATGCACCGGCCGTCCGCGGTCCTTTCCCAGGATGTCCCAGCAGGCGATTTCCAGACCCGAGAACGCACCCATCACTGTGAGGTCCGGGCGCTGTGTAAACCCCGAGGAATACGCGCGGCGGAACATCAGTTCGATGTTTTCCGGGTTCTCACCTGCCATGTGGCGCTCGAATACGTCGCGGATCACATGGGTCATCGCATCAGGGCCCACGGATGACGCGTAGCATTCGCCCCAGCCGGTGATGCCGGTGTCCGTTGTGACTTTCACCAGGATCCAATAGCGCCCGCCCCAGCCCGGGGCAGGCGGTGCAGTTACGATGATATCCAGATCTTGCAGTTTCATGGTCTAGCTCTCCGAAGCCTCGGCAAAGGCGGCCAATTCCTTGTCGATTTCATCAATTGCAGCCCTTGTACTGAAGAAGGCCAGGCCCGGCGCCCCCATGCTGTCCACGCAAACCTCGATATCGATTTGCACCCTGGCTCCGTCAAAGGCGCCGTCGATTTGCCAACGGCGGGTTTCGTCCATGTCCAAGCCAGGCAGGGTATCCGCGATGGCGGCGGTGAATTCCGCAGGCAGCCCGAACCGGGGATTATTGGCGAGCCGCGTCAGAAAGGGGGCGGCCTCGCCGGCACCGAAACCGGCCGAGGTCTCCGAGGTGACCGGCGGCGCCTTGGGGGTCTCTGGTTTAAAGAGATCGGTCAGAAATTTGAGCATGTTCTGCGCTCCACCTTGAAAGTGTCAGCCGAAAACAATCACATTGCGTTTGGCAGAACCAGTCTTGGTATCGGCAATGGCCTCGTTGATCTGCTCCAAAGTCCAGCGCCCGGAAATCAGTTCGTCCAGTTTCAAGCGGCCCTGCTGGTAGAGATCCACCATCCACGGGATATCACGCTGGATCACCACGTCCCCCATCTTGGAACCGATCAGCCCTTGGCCCACGGCCGCCAAAACCACAGGCTCATAGCTGGCCTTGGCGCCGGAATGCGGCATGCCGATCAGCACCGCTTTGCCGCCGCGCGCCAGATACCGGGGGGCCTGTTCATAGGCTGGGATGGCGCCAACGGTGATCAGCACCGCATCCGCACCGCGGCCGCCAAGCGCCTTGAATGCGGCTTTCCATGGTTTTTCTTCAGTGGCGAGCACCCCGTGGGTGGCGCCGAACTCCTTGGCAATCGCCAGTTTCTCCGGGCTCATATCCACCGCAACGATGCGGCGGGCGCCAGCGATTCGGGCGCCCTGGATGGCATTGAGGCCGACACCGCCTGCACCGATCACCACCACATCCTGACCCGCACGCAGCTGCGCCGCGTTGACCACCGCGCCCACCCCGGTGATCACCCCGCATGAAACCAGCGCCGCGGCATCCTTGCCCATATCTTCCGGGATTTTCACGATCTGCCGCTGGTCCACCACCACCTTCTCGGCAAAGGCGCCGCAAGCCATGGCCTGATCCAGCGGCTTGCCGTCCGCGGTTTTCAGCGGGCCGCTCACGGTGTCATAGAGTGTTTCACAAATCACCGGCCTGCCGCCGGCGCAGGAGGGGCAGGTGCCGCAGCTGCGGATCAGGGTGACCACAACCGAGTCGCCCACGGCAAACCCCTGCACGCCGCTGCCGGTACTGGTGATCACTCCGGCGGCCTCATGCCCATAGACTGCCGGCAGATGCCCGCCCCAGGCGCCCTCGGCATAGGAAATATCACTGTGGCAGATTGCTACTGCGTCCAGTGTGACCTCAACTTCACCCATCCCGGGCGGTGCCAGCTGCACCTGCTCGATCACAAGCGGCGCGCCGAATTCATGGCAGACGGCGGCTTTGATGGTTTGCATGGTCTCTCTCCCCGTTTTCAAACAGCGTGGCGCGGCGGTCGGGCTGCATCAAGCCGGAATACGGCAGGGCGAAGGCGCAATTACGCTACGGAAGGCTTGCTGCGCAGGAACACCGCGCAGCCGATTGCCATCAGAAGCAGCGCCAGCAGGAACGGCGCACCTGGCAGGTAGAGGCCAGCGCCTTCGCCGGTAAAGCGGGCAAATACCACCGTCATCATCAGCGGCGACAGGATCATCGCCAGCGCATTGACGGCGGTCAGCACCCCTTGCAGTTCGCCCTGCTGGTTGTCCTCTGCCGCTTGTGCCATCATTCCTTGCAGTGCGGGCTGGACAACCGCCCCCAGGGCCGAGACCGGGATCAGCAGCATCGCAAGAGTGCCGCTGGAGATGAATGCGAGAATGCCGAAGGCGGCAAAGTCGAACAGCTGGCCCCAGATCACCGTCCGGCGCTCCCCGAACCAAGTCACCGTGTAGCGCAACAGCCAGCCCTGCACCAAAGCCATCGAGATACCGTAAACCGCCAGCGACAGCCCGATCACCTGCGGCTGCCAGCCAAACCGCTCCAGCGTGAAATAGGCCCAGATCGCGGGATAGACGTAGATGGCAACAGAATAGAGGAAATAGACCCACAGCAGCGGCTTGATGCCGGGAATGCGCCCGACCGCGCGGAAGGCGCCTAACGGGTTGGCGCGGCGCCATTCAAATGGGCGGCGGTTCTTGTCCTGAACCGTCTCGCCCATCACAAACCAGCCAAAAGCGAAGTTTGCCAGCACGAGAACCGCAGCGGCATAGAACGGCGCCCGGGTACCCAGTTCGCCCAGCAATCCGCCCATCAGCGGGCCCAGCACAAATCCGGCACCAAAGGCCGCACCCAGCAGGCCGAAATTGGCGGCTTTCTTTTGCGGCGGCGAGATGTCGGCGATATAGGCGCCTGCCGTCGAATGGGTGGCGGCGGTGATGCCGCCCAGGATACGGCCCAGAAGCAGCAGCCACATGGTGCCGGCAAGGGCCATGATCAGGTAATCCAGCGCCATCACAAACAGCGAGACCAACAGCACCGGCCTGCGCCCCACTGCGTCGGACAGGCTGCCGAGGATCGGGCTGAACAGGAACTGCATCACTGCAAAAACAGTGCTGAGGACACCGCCCCAGACTGCCGCCTGCGCCAGCGACCCGCCCTGAACCCCGGTGATCAGGCCCGGCATCACCGGCATGATCAGCCCGATGCCCATGGCATCGATCATCACGGTCGCCAGGACAAAGACGAGGGACAGGCGGCTTTGGTGTTCTGCCCCGGCACCCTTGCCTGTTTTCGCTGTCAGCGCAGGCAATCCTGCTCTCCTCGACGGTTTCTATTCGCCGCCCAGTTCTCCTGCCTTTATGGCAAATTGCAAGGCGTCCCACGGGGCCCGGCCCATCTGTTGCGACGCATCAAACAGCGCTGCCGTATCAAGATCCGGGTATTCCCGCGCGACCAGGTCCTGCAGCGGGGTTTGAGTGGACTGCGCCTCTTGGCACAGCGCCTTGACCGCCGCCTGGGCATCGGGCCGGGGCATTTCTGCGGCGAGGGCGAAACTCAGTGCCTCGGCGTGGATCATGCCCAGCCCGTCCGACAACGCGGATGCCATGGCCGCCGCATTGGGTGCGAGACCGGCGCAGAGCGCCCTGCTGGTCTTTGCAGCACTGGCGGCGCCCAGCACGATTTGGGGCAGGCACATCCATTCGGTGAACCAGGCTGCTCCGTCACGCTGATGCTGCTGCATCGCTGCTCCCTGCAGCACAGAAAGCAGACCGCTGCCCTGCCGCGCCAAGGCCGTCAGAACCGAAGGCGCGACCGGGTTCTGTTTCTGCGGCATCGTCGAGGAAGCGCCGGCACCGCCCAGCAAAATCTCCCCGACGCCGCTTTGCGCCAGCGCGGTGCAGTCCTTTCCCAGCTTGCCGAATGCCAGCGTCACCCGCACCAGCCAATCCGCAATCCGCAGGACCGGAGTGCGGTCAGTGTGCCAGCTGCGTCCGGGATCACCCAGCGCCAGCCCCTTGGCCATGGCTGCGCGCACCTCCGCCGCTTGCGGCCCCAAGGCAGATGAGGTTCCGGCAGCACCTGCCAAGGACACCAGCAGGCAGCTCTGGCGCAAGCCGGGCAGTTCCTCGATCAACCCCAGCAGTGGCGCGCCCCAGCCCGCTGCGACCGCGCCAAAACTGGTGGGGGTGGCGTGCTGGCCATAAGTGCGCGCTGCCATCGGCAGCTCCGCATGTGTTTTCGACAATGTGCCAAGGGCTTTCACACTTGCAGTTAAATCCGTTTCCACCAGTGCCAGCACCTGGCGCAGCCGCAGCATAAGCGCGCTGTCCATGATGTCTTGCGAAGTGGCGCCCCAATGCACGTACTGCGCATGTTCCGGCGCTTTCATCTCGTCGCGGAACGCAGCCACCAGCCCCGGCACCGGCACGCCGTTCTGTCCTGTAGGCCGCTTCAGAACACCGGGATCGACGGCGATTTCCACCACGGCCCGGCTGATTGCGGCGGCGCTCTCCTGGGGTATAACCCCGGCCGCGCCTTGCGCCTTGGCCAGCGCGCCTTCCACCAGCAGCATGGCGCGCACCTCTGCGCTGTCGGAGAACAGGCGGCTGGCTTCGCCGCTGCTGAAGAGATCACCGTAAACCTGGCTGTCAAAGACGGAACCTGCCATCAGAAGTCCTTTGCGATGTGCCCGATCAGATCCGCGAGGCCCTTGGGATCTGCAAAGAAGGGCGAATGGGATGTCTGCATTTCATAGACCAGATGCGGCGGAAGCTGTGCCGCCATTTGCACCTGGTATTCCGGCGGGATCACCCGGTCGCTTGTGCAGCGGATATAGGCCTTGGGCACCCCATAGAACCGCTCAGTCAGCTGGATCGGTGTGTCCTGAGGCCGGATCGGCTGAAGGCAGAGATTCTGCATGGCATAGCGAACGGCCTCCTCCAAGCAATCGTGATAAAATAAATCCGGTGCGGTATCAGGCAAGAAGCTGTAGCCAGTGCCGGCCGGGTTCTTGGCCGTCGCGCCCGTCAGCGTCTGCCGCGGCCCGGCTTTGCGCATATCGATCAGGGAACTGCCGCTGACCGGGATGTAGGCGCAGAGATAGATCAAACCGCGCAGCTTTTCCGGGGCGGCCTCTGCAGCGGCAGAAATCGGAAAGCCGCCCCAGGAATGGCCCAGCACGATGGTGTCCGGGGTGGAGGCCGCTGCGATGGCATCAGCGGTATCTGCCAGCGTGACGCCTGCCGGATCCCGGCCGTCGCCATGGCCGGGCAGGGTGATCGTGCGCGCTGTATGGCCGCCGGCCTTCAGTGCCGGGACAACATCACGCCAGCACCAGGCGCCGTGGCAGGATCCATGAACCAGCAGAACCTCAGCCAATATGCCCGGTCTCCTGCAGGAAGGCGGTCAGGCGCTCTGCGTATTCCTCCGGCTGCTCGACGCAGGGGATATGGCCAGCGCGGCGGATCAGGTGGAACCGGCTGCCGGGGATCAGATCGACCGTCTCGCGCACCAGATCGGGCGGGGTGGCGCCGTCCTCAGAGCCCGCGATACCCAGGCACGGCAGCCGCAGCCCGCTGGCTGGAGTATAGAAATCGGTTCCGGCAATTGCCGCGCAGCAGCCGGCATAGCCATCGCGGGACTGCTGCACCAGCATGTTGCGCCAAAGCTGCAGCTGGGGCGTGGCCCGGAAAGTTCTGGAGAACCAGCGCTCCATCACGGTATCGGCCAGCGCCTCCACACCCTGCGCTTGGACCGTCTGCACGCGGTCCTTCCACATCTTTGCAGTGCCGATCTTGGCGGCGGTGTTGGAGAGCACCAGCGCCCGGATCTGGTCCAGCCGCTTCACTGCCAGCCCCTGTGCGATCATGCCGCCGATCGACAGCCCCACAAACATGCTATCCCGCACCTGCAGATGATCCAGCAGCCGTTCTGCGTCGCGCACCAGCGCGCCCATCGAATAAGGTGCCGGCGGGCAGGACGACAACCCATGGCCGCGCTTGTCATATCGGATGATGCGCAGGCCCGCGGGCAGGCGCGCCACTACCTCATCCCAGACCCTCAGGTCCGTGCCCAGAGAATTGGCAAAAACGATGGGCGCGCCATCCGCGTTTCCGTCAATGCGGTAGTGAAGCTGGACATCGCCCAGGTCTGCGATCTGCATGGAGCGCCTCTTGGTTGTTCCACCGCACTCTACCTGCGCCGGGGCGACGAGGTAAACCAGCCGCCTGCCGCGGGCTGGGAAATTTTCTTGGGTAAGAAAATTGGCCGGAAAATTTGGATTCTCCTGCGTCCTTCAGCCGTGCAGCTCAATATGGGCCATGATCTGCCCGTGATCGGAGGCCAGCTTGTTGTAAGGCGCCTCAGGGTGGCTGCCGTCGGTCAGATGGTCGTTGAACACGCTGTAGTACTGCATCCCCCCCAGCGCGCCGCTCCAGGCAGGGTCGAAATGGCGCGACATGTAGATCTGGTCGATGCTCTCATGCACTCCGTTAAAGGCAGTGGTGTAGACCACATCGCGCAGGCTTTTCTTCAGGAACATATTCTCGGCTGATCGCAGCCGCACCCGGTCGATTGCTTCGCGGATCTGAGTGTCCTCTTTCTCGCTGTAGCGGTCGCCGCCGTGCCGGGCATCATGGCGCAGCATCCAGGCGTAATTCTTGAAGGGAGCCTCGCCCGAGATGATTTCACTGCTGACAGCGTGTTCGCCGTCATTGAAATCCCCCAAGACCATCACCGGGCGGCCCTGTTCCAATTCGTCCAGAATTGCACGGCGCAGCACCCAGGCCTCTCCCATCCGCCGCAATGCCGCCCTCAAGGACCCCAGGGCACGGCCTGCGGCGTCATAAGCCGTCAGCACGGTTTCCGGCGCGTAATCCGCGCCCTGCGGTGTGATGTACTCGCCCAGCTTCGATTTCAGGTGGCAGTTGAAAACGGTGATGACCTGTCCTCCAACAGGTACGCGGACCTTTAAGATTGGCCGCGACAGGCGGCGCAGGGTATAGAAACCGGCTTCTTCTTCCTCACCCAGGCAGGCCATGGGAATGTCCAGCGGCTGTGCCAGCTCCTGGATCACTTCTGCCTCTCCTTCAAAGCCGAACCGGGACAGCACCGCGAGACCGGGACGCCGTTGTCCAGGCCCGCCGGTGTCATTGACGTTCGCAGCGAAAGCCAGCGCTGCCTCGTCATAAGAACCATACGCCAGCTTCTGAAAAATCGCTTTCCGGTGATAGCGCTTGGACGGGTCGGGAATGCTGGCTGCATTTGCCTCCGCTCCGCGGCGGTCCGCCTCGGCAATCACCTGGCGCAGCGGGGCCTCCTCAAAGATCTCCTGGAAACCCACGATATCCGCGTTCAGCGTCAGCAGCTGGTCAGCCATCCAATCCGCCTTCCACGCATATTCCTCAGGCGTGTAGCTTTGAAATCGGTAGTATTCCCGCTCCGGTCCGATCAGATTTTTGACGTTGAACGAGGCGATGGTGAAACGTGTCATGAACGGCCCCCTTGCCAGCCGTACGGATTTCCGTTCGGTCAGAGGTCAAGCATAACGCGCCAGCGCCTCCTGGAACAGCGCCGCATCCACATTGCCGCCTGTGGCGACTGCAATCACCGCCTCGCCATCGATCTTGTCAGGGTGGAACAGGGCCGCCGCCAGCGATGCCGCACCACCGGGTTCCAGTACGATTTTCAGCCGCAAGAAGGCCAGCGCCATCGCCCGCATCGCCTCATCCTCGCTTACCACCAGTCCCGGCCCGCACAAGCGGCTGAGGATGGGAAAGGTGATCTCACCGGGCTGCGGTGTCAGGATCGCATCGCAGATTGAGCCGGATTGGCTGCGGTTCTGCCGGATTTCACCGGCCGCCAGCGAGCGGGTCACATCGTCAAACCCTTCCGGCTCCACCGGGCGCACCCGCAGATCCGGCGCGCGCGCCTCTAGCGCCAGGGCGATCCCCGAGGATAATCCGCCGCCGCCGCAGTTAACCAGAACGTCTGCCCGGGTGATGCCTTCGGCAGCGGCCTGTTCCGCGATCTCCAGCCCGCAGGTGCCTTGACCGGCAATCACCTGCGGTTCGTCATAGGGTTTGATCAGCGTCAGCCCGCCCTTCTCGGCATACCGGGCGCCCACTGCCTCGCGGCTTTCCCTGCCTGCACGGTCATAAAGCACCACCTCGGCGCCCAGGTCGCGGGTGTTTTGGATCTTCAGCTTTGGCGCGTCGGCCGGCATCACGATCACAGCAGGCGCCCCATGCGCTTTGGCCGCTGCGGCCACGCCCTGCGCATGGTTGCCGCTGGAATAGGCGATGACCCCGCGCCTTCGGTCTTCTTCCGCCAGCGCAGAGACCGCCGACCAGCCGCCGCGGAACTTGAAGGATCCGGTGTGCTGCAGGCATTCCGCCTTCACGAACAGGCGCCGCCCGGAGATCTCGTCCAGAAAGGGCGAGGACAGCAGCGGCGTGACGCGGGCATGGCCTTTCAGCCGCGCTGCCGCCGCTTCGATCATGGTAATTGAGGTCATGTGATCTGGTCCAGTACTGAATGGATGAGGGCAACCGCCTCTGGCTCGTCCAGAAAGGGCACATGGCCGCGGTCCGGAATTTCCACTGCTTGCAGCGCTGGCAGGCGGCGCCGCATTTCCGCGCAGGTTCCTGCGCTCAGAATGTCTGAATTCGCGCCGCGGATGACCCCGCAAGGCAGGCCGTCCAAAGCCTGGAACAAAGGCCAGAGATCCGGGGCAGGGCCTGCCTCCGCTTGTGCCAGCAGCGCGTCGCGCAGGCGCGGATCATAGCGCAGGCTGAGCCCGCCGGCGCCTGCATCGTAAAATGCCTCAGCCTCCTCGCGCCAGCGTGCAGCCGGGACGCCGGGAAAGGCCGGCGCCATCAGTGCAGCAAGCGCTTCTGCGGCCTGCGCATGGGTCTTTGCTGCCGGGCGGCGGCCCACGTAGCCCATGATCCGGGCAATGCCGTCTGCGGGGATCTCCGGGCCGACATCATTCAGGACCACCGCTGCAAGCCGGTTCTTGGCGATGGCGGCCAGTGTCATTGCCACCAAGCCGCCGCGCGACGTGCCAAGAATGGCAGCGCGGTCCGATCCCAAATGGTCCAGCAGTTCCAGCACATCCTGCGCTTCGCGCAGAACATTGTAGGTCATGAAGCCCGGATCATGATCCGACCGCCCCCGTCCGCGGGCGTCCAGAGTGATCATCCGGCAGCCTGCAGAATGAGGTGCGAAATACCGGAAATCGCGGCTGTCCCGGGTCAGGCCTGCCAAGCACAGCAGCGGCACACCCTTCCCGGCATCGGTATAATAAAGCTGCAGCCCGTCTGAGGTTTCGAAAAACGGCATATGTGTAGGGTCATCCTTTGGCCAGGTCGGGAATTGTTGTCAGGTCAGGCAGGATATGCGCCGGCGTCCAGGGCAGCCGGTCCATAGGCTCGCCTGCCCGGTTGACCCAGGCGGTGACAAACCCATAGCCCGATGCCCCCGCCGCGTCCCAGCCGTTGGAGGAGACAAACAGCACCTCCTCCCTGGCGCAGTTGAACCTGGCGCCAACCAGATCGTAAACGCGGGCGTCGGGCTTGAAGATGCCGACGCTTTCTACCGACAGCACGTCATCCAGCACATCGCCCAGCCCGGCGGATTGCACCGCTCCGTCCAGCATGGCGGGGGATCCATTGGACAGGATCGCGGTGTTCATGCCGGCGGTCTTCAGGGCGTTCAGCATGGCGGGCACTTCCGGATAGGCTCGCAGCTGCCAGTAGAGGTCCAGCAGCCGCTGGCGCAGGGCCGCATCCCCTGCCAGGCCGGCCGCCTCCATCGCCCAGTCCAGCCCGTCCTGCGTCACATTCCAGAAATCGGCATGGGCATTGGTGATCGCCCGCAGCCAGGTGTATTGAAGCTGCTTCAGCCGCCAATGATTGGCCAGCTCGGCCCAATTGTCCTGCAAATGCGGAAACTCCGGTTCGCTGGCGGCCTGCCGCGCAGCAGCGGCCACATCGAACAAGGTGCCGTAGGCGTCAAAGATACAGGTGGTGATTGGCATGGGGCTCTCCCTTTGCTGGAGCGTCGCACGAAGCCCTGGGCGGGCAAAGCGGGAAATTGTACCCATACGGGTTTACATCACGTTCGCGGACGCTAGGCTGCGCCCCTTTATCAACCCGCAACCAATTGGAGGTCATATGACCGGGGTAAAGAACGGCGACACCGTGCGCATCCATTACACAGGCAAGCTGACGGATGGCACCGTTTTCGACAGTTCCGAGGGCCGAGATCCGCTGGAATTCACCGTCGGTGCAGGGCATGTGATTGCGGGCATGGATGCAGGGCTGGAAGGCATGGCCGAGGGAGAGAGCAAGACGCTGGAAATCCCCTGCGCCGAGGCATACGGTCCGATCAACCCCGCCGCGCGCCAGGAGATCCCCCGCGAGGGCATTCCCGGGGATATCCCGCTGGAGCTGGGAACTCAGTTGCAGATGCAAAGCCCGGACGGCCAGGTTCTGCCGGTGACGGTGGTTGAGGTCAGCGACGAGACTGTCACCCTGGATGCAAACCATTTCCTGGCGGGCAAAGATCTGGTGTTCGACATCGAGCTGGTCTCGGTATCCTGATGTTCCATTTGCGGGCAGGCGGCACTCCCGCGCCCGCAGGTCTTCCGGCTGTGCCGGAAAACGCTTGGCGGCTTTGGGCGTGGGGGGGGGGGACAAGAAAAGAAACAACACACAAAAAAAGAGGGTGTCAAAAAAAACAAAAA
>NZ_JBVVXU010000003.1:0-21833 GCF_055902035.1 Leisingera sp. SA215
TTTTTCTGTTGGGGCGGGAAAATGTTTGGTGGTTTGGGGCGTGACACTGCGCCACGCGCAGTGCCACGCCCAATGGAAGCGGGCTTTGCCAGAAGCCCGGCGACGGGCGGGAGAATGCCGGATGAGAGGCAGGCGAACGCGCTGCAAAATCTCGGCGTCCTGAAACCACTGCTGGAATAGAAAAAAGGCGCCTCCAAGGGCGCCTTTTTAGATGTCAGCAGACTCTAGCTGCTTACAGATGATCCTGCTGCGGCATTCCCAGCACATGGAAACCGCCATCGACCCGGATGATTTCACCGGTCGTGCAAGCGCCTGCATCAGACGCCAGGTACACCGCGGTGCCGCCGACTGCTTCCAGCGTGGCGTTCTCGCGCATTGGCGCATTCTGGGCCGTGTGCTTGAAGGTCTTGCGGGCGCCGCCGATGGCGGCACCGGCAAGCGTCTTCATCGGGCCGGGCGAGATTGCGTTGACACGGATGCCCTCAGGGCCGAGGTCATTGGCCAGGTAACGGGTCGCCGACTCCAGCGCAGCCTTGGCCACGCCCATCACATTATAATTCGGCACCACCTGATTCGACCCCTGATAGGTCAGGGTCAGCAGGGTGCCGCCGTTTTCTCTCATCATCGGGTGGGCGCGGCGCGCCACTTCGATGAAGGAATAGGCTGAGATATCCAGCGAGTTCTTGAAATTCGCCCGGCTGGTGTCGAGGAAGCGCCCGGTCAGCTCGGATTTGTCCGAATAGGCAATTGCATGCACCACGAAATCGAGTGACGGCCAGCGGCTGCCAAGCTGTTCGAACGCGGCATCCAGCGAAGCGTCATCCGTCACATCCACATCGACCATGAAATCCGAGCCGACACTCTGCGCCAGCGGCTCCAGTCGCTTGCCAAAGGCTTCGCCCTGATAGGTGAAGGCGAGTTCAGCCCCGGCTTCTGCCATGGCTTTGGCAATACCCCAGGCGATGGAGCGGTCATTGGCAACGCCCATAATCAGGCCGCGCTTGCCGGTCAGCAGTCCCGCCATCGTCACTTATCCCTTGTATTTGCTCAGAACCATCGAGCCATTGGTGCCGCCAAAGCCGAAGCTGTTGGTCATCACCGAATCGAGGCCGGCGTTTTCCACCAGTGCGGTGGCAATCTCGCCCGGCAGGATGCCTTCGGCGAGGGTTTCGACGTTGATCGACGGTGTGATGAAATCGTTGTCCAGCATCAAGAGGCAGAAAATCGCCTCCAGCGCGCCGGCAGCGCCCTGGGCGTGGCCGGTCATCGACTTGGTCGAGGACATCGGCGGTACTTTGCCTTCGCCGAACACCCGGCGCGCGGCCTCGACTTCACCCACGTCACCCACGGGGGTCGAAGTGCCATGCGCGTTGATGTAATCAACCTTGCGGCCCTCGGGCAGGGTGGACAGCGCCAGCCGCATCGCCCGCTCGCCGCCCTCGCCGGACGGGGCCACCATGTCGTGCCCGTCGGAGGTCGCGGCAAAGCCGGTCACCTCGGCATAGATCTTGGCCCCGCGCGCCAGCGCGTGCTCCAGATCCTCCAGCACCACGATGCCGCCGCCGCCGGAGATCACGAAACCGTCGCGGTCCTGATCGAACGCGCGCGAGGCTTTTTCGGGCGTGTCGTTGTATTTGGAGGACATCGCGCCCATGGCGTCAAACAGGCAGGACAGGGTCCAGTCCAGCTCCTCGCCGCCGCCGGCAAACATCACGTCCTGCTTGCCCATCATGATCTGCTCGGCGGCATTGCCGATGCAATGCAGCGAGGTCGAACAGGCCGAGGTGATCGAGTAGTTGATGCCCTTGATCTTGAAGGCGGTTGCCAGGTTGGCAGAGATCGTCGAGGACATGCATTTCGGCACCGCGAAGGGGCCGATGCGCTTGGTCGCGCCGGTTTTCTGCACCACCTGATGCGCGGCCAGCATGGCGCTGGTCGACGGGCCGCCTGAGCCTGCCACAAGGCCGGTGCGTTCATTGACCACCTGATCGTCGCTCAGGCCGGCATCGGCAATCGCCTGGCTCATCGCGATATGGGCGTAAGCCGCACCGGGCCCCATGAACCGCAGGGTGCGCTTGTCCACATGCGCGGCCGTGTCGATCTTCAGCGTGCCGGCCACTTGGCTGCGAAAGCCGTGCTCAGCCATCTCGGGGCTGGCTTCGATGCCGGATTTGCCTGCCTTCAGCGAGGCGAGGACCTCTTCAGCATTGTTCCCGATGGAGGACACAATCCCCAGACCGGTGACGACGACGCGACGCATAGGCGTACTCCTGTTGTTAAGGTGCCTGTCTGACCGACGAGCCTATCAGCTCTCGGACAGGGCCACTTTCATATCTTTGACCTGATAGATCACTTCACCGTCCGCTTCGACGATGCCATCGGCGACCCCCATGGTCAGGCGGCGGGTCTGAACGGCCTTGGTAAAGTTGATCCGGTAGGTCAGCATCTTGCGGTCCGGGCGCACCATGCCGGTGAGCTTTACCTCGCCCACTCCAAGCGCATAGCCGCGGCCCTGCCAGCCGCGCCAGCCCAGATTGAAACCGGTCAGCTGCCACAGGCCATCCAGGCCCAGGCAGCCAGGCATGATCGGGTTGCCCGGGAAATGGCAGTCAAAGAACCAAAGGTCCGGGGTGATGTCGAATTCTGCAATCACATGGCCCTTGCCATGCTCGCCGCCATCGCCGGAAATTTCCGTGATCCGGTCCATCATCAGCATTGGCGGAGCAGGCAGCTGAGCGTTGCCCGGCCCAAACAGCTCGCCCCGCGCGCATTTCAGCAAATCGTCCTTGTCAAAGCTGCTCGGGTAATCGGCCATTCGGGCGCATCTCCTGCCTGGGGTCTGGTCTATTGGTATATCTGGCCTCCTGTAACACCCGGCCAAAGGGTCCTGCAAGGGTACCCCGCGTCACTCTTGCGCTGAATGTGCCACAGGCGCACAGGAAACCGGCGGTCAGCTGCGAATGAATTTCATTTGAAAAACCCGGGGTGTTGCACCTATATATACGGTCAGCAACGCGATGCAGGATCTGCTCATGACGCCAAACAGCGAAGATGCGGCCACACGCTGGCTGACGGATGCCGGGCTGAGACCCACCCGGCAGCGGGTGGCGCTGGCCGAATTGCTGGTCGGCGACGGAAAGCACCGGCATATCACAGCCGAAAGCCTCTTTGAGTCGGCCAAAAAAAAGGGCGCTGCCGTATCGTTGGCAACCGTCTACAACACGCTGCGGGCCTTCTGCGATGCGGGCGTGCTGCAGGAGATCCCGCTGGACGGCTCCAAAAGCTATTTCGACACCAACACCCATGATCATCCGCATTTTTTCTGGGAGGACGAGGGCCGGGTCAGCGATGCCCCGGCGCAGGAACTGGTGATTCAGAAACTGCCGCAAGCGCCGGAGGGGATGGAGATCGCCTCAGTCGATGTGGTGATCCGCCTGCGCAAGGTCTGACGGGCCGGCGCTGAACGTTCTGCACAGTATGTCACGCGCTTTGGACGCTGGCGACGCGTCCGGCAATCGGGCATGGGTGGCCAGAATCACCGGTTCTTCCGCGGCCTTGTCTGTGATCCGTACAGCGCACAATGGCTTGCCATCATAACTCATCCCGCCGGGCGGCAGGCTGTAGCTGATGCCGACGCCTTCGCCATTGGCCGCCAGGCTGCGCAGCAATTCCAGCGAATCCGCCCGGTGGACAATCCGCGGCACCAGACCATGCGCCTTGAACAGCCCCAGCATGTGCTGCACCGACAAGCCTTCCTGTGACAGCACCAGCGGATGCAGCACCACCTCCGCCAGGGAAAGATCGCTGCGGCCCGCGAGCGGATGTCCGGGCGGCATCAGGGCGTGAGGGGAAAACCGGTCCAGTTCCGCCCGGCTGAACCCGGCATCCAAGCCCAGATCATAGGTGATGGCCAGATCCGCCTCGCCCTCGGTCAGAGCATTGATCAATGGGGCGAACCCGCAGGCGCGGTGGCGGATCTCAAACTCAGGCAGCGCCCGTCTCAGCACCTTGAGCGCGGGGGCCAGCAAAAACGGCGCAAGGTCTGAGAAGCAGGCCAGCATAATCCGTCTTTGCCCGGGACCGGATCCCTTTGGATCTTCCAGCCGCCGGGCCTGGTCCAGCAGGTCCTGCGCTTGGGCCGCGAACTCCCGGCCCTGCGGTGTCAATGCCAGCGCGGCCCCGCGGCGGCGCAAGAACAGCGCATGGCCCAGGTGCGCCTCGATCCGGCTGAGGGCCGCAGACAGGGCAGGCTGGCTTACATGCACCGCCTCGGCCGCTGCTGACAGGCTGCCATGCTGCGCCACGGCGCAGATGTATTCATAATGGCGCAACGTAAGGTATAACATCAAGTTAAGTGTATAATAGAAAGATATGATTTGAAACTATGCCCTTTGACCGGCAGGAATGACGCAACAGAATTGCATCATTCAGCAGCGGAGGCAGCCATGGTCCACCCCCTTATTACTCCTGAACATGTCGAACAGTTTCAGCGTGACGGCGTTGTCCTTATCCGCGGGCTGTTTGCCGAACAGGTCGGACTGCTGCGTTCCGGTATAGCCGCCAATATGGAAAACCCGGGGCCATATGCGTCCAATAACGAAAAGGCCGGCCAGACCGGGCGCTTTTTTGACGATTACTGCAACTGGACCCGGATCCCCGAATTCCAGCAGGCGATCGAGCAATCCCCGGTCGCCCAAGTTGCCGCTGACCTGATGAAATCCAGCTCGGTGCAAATGTTCCACGACCATGTTCTGGTCAAAGAGCCTGGCACATCGATGCCGACCCCATGGCATCAGGACGGGCCATACTATTTTGTCGAGGGGCAGCAGACCATCAGCTTTTGGTCGCCGCTTGATGAGGTGAAGGAAGCGGCCTTGCGCTGCGTTGCAGGCTCGCACAAATGGGAAAAGGAAGTGCTGCCGACCCGCTGGGTTTCGGAGGACGGTTTCTTTCCGGATGAAGGCCAATACATGCAGGTGCCCGATCCGGATGCGGACGACAGTATGACGGTGCTGGAATACCCGATGCAGCCGGGCGATGCGGTTGCTTTCAACTACAAAACCCTGCACGGCGCCCGCGGCAATACCTCCGCCTCCCGCCGCCGCGCGTTCTCGCTGCGGCTGGTGGGGGATGATGCCCGCTACGTGGAGCGCCCCGGCCCCACTTCGCCGCCGTTTCCGGGCCACGAAATGCAGCCTGGCCAACGGCTGCGCGAGGACTGGTTCCCAATTCTGCTGCAGCGGTAAAGGGGAGGGGGCCTGGCCCCCCTCGGCCTGGCCCCCCTCGGCCTGCCCCCCCTCGGCCTGGCGGCCTTCGCCCCCGGAGTATTTCCGGAAAGATGAAACGGCCTAAATCCCGGGCTATTTCCTGAGGTCGCGGCGGATGCCCATGTTTTCGGCGTTGGAGAAGGAGCAGGTTTTGCAGATGCCGAATTGCTTGAGGAAGCCGCGCTTGCGGGCGCGGGCGGCTTCATCCGAACGGTAGGCGGCCAGAAAGCCGTCCTGCTCGACATTCGGCAGCTGAATCACCTGGTCGTAGTCGATGCAGCACAGGCCCAGATCGCCGTTCCAGAACACCACCGACTGGAACAGCGGCACCGTGCACATTGCGTGGCTGGTGTGGCGCGGGTGGCGGCGCAACTCCTTCTGGCGCGGCAGGAAATGGGCAAATTCGCGTTTCTGGTCGGCGGAAGTGTAGGAGCCGATCGAGAACGTCTTGAACCGCACCCGGTCAAAGCCTGCGTTCCGTGCCCAGTCTTCCATTTCGTCCATCTGCGGTTCGGAATAGCTGGTCAGCAGTGTTTGCAGCACTGTGACCGGGGTTTTGAAACCCAGGTCCTTTTTGATGTTCAGGAACCCTTCGATGCTGGCCTTGACCTTGTCGAAGTCGGAGTTGACCCGATAGGTTTCCTGCGCCTCCTTCGAGAAACCGTCCATGCAAAGGTTCACGCGGGCAAGGCCTGAGCGGATCAGGCGCTCGCTCATCTCCGGCGTCAGCCGGGTTGCATTGGTCGACAGATAGGTATCGTGGCCGTTTTCATGGGCGTAGGCGATGAAATCGGGCAAGTCCTTGTGCAGGGTCGGCTCGCCCGAAAAGCTGAAGTAGATCGCGGGTTTTTCCGGCTGGTCCTTGAAGTCGTCGATGATTTTGCGGAACACCTTCGGCTTCATCATGCCGCGCTTGCGCTGCATAGCAAAAGTAACCGGGCACACCGGGCAGCGCAGGTTGCAGCTGTTGGTGGCGTCGATGATGATAATTTTTGGCGGCCGCCGGAAGTACGCCAGCGGCAGCAGCCTGGCCAGCAGATGCAGAGCCCGTTCATGCAGCCCCGGCGGTTTGGCGGGCAGGTCTGGCTGCGCTGTTTCCGGCTTCAGGTCCGGAGCGGGGGCTAGATCTTCCATACGTTGACCTCGATTTGCTGCGTACGGGTTCCACCTTAAGCGCCGGGAGAGGTGTGGCAAGCCTTTGCAGGGCCACATTGTTGAGCATTGCGTGAGCGGCCCGGCGGCGCAGATGCGCCCGGTCTTGGCCGGTTCCGGCCGGGATTGCTGCCTTCAATTGGTGTCAGCTGGGCGCCGCAAAGGGCGGCAATATGCAGGAAGCCAAGCGCGGATCTGCTGCGCCGTGCGGTCGGACCGGTTGTATGACGATAACCGCCGGTGTGGATCCGCGCTATCTGGACAGCGTCCAGCCGCATCACCGACTCAACAAATACGCGTCAGGGGACCGCCACGAAGGTCTGCCCGCCTTCGGCTGAATGCGCTGATCCAGGATCCGGGCCCGGAGCAGGCCGCCGCACCGCGCGGCGGCACGCGCGCCTGTGTCCGCACTGGAAGGGCCTCCGAACCTGCACCGGAACTTCCGGACTGACCTTGGCCACGGGGCGTTCCCCGCGGCGGAGGCTTGAGCGGCGGCCTTGCCACGGGTTATTTCGAGAAACTCATGGGCAGGTTAAAGCTGATTTGATTGATCTGCAGCTCTTTCGGGGCCGGCGGGAACTTGCCGGCTCGGGCAACGGCACGCAACGCCGCCTGATCAAAGGCAGCGACGCCTGAGGACTTCGCAACCCGGTGGCTC
Source organism: Leisingera sp. SA215 (assembly GCF_055902035.1). NCBI lineage: Bacteria > Pseudomonadati > Pseudomonadota > Alphaproteobacteria > Rhodobacterales > Roseobacteraceae > Leisingera > Leisingera sp. SA215. The sequence continues at coordinate 7,078 of NZ_JBVVXU010000003.1, forward strand.
AGCAACTGGCCTGATTTGGAGACTGTAAGCCGCACCACAACCTGGCCATTGCCGCTGGCGCCGGCGGGATAGCGTTTGCGCCGTTCCACACGGGCACGGATCCTGGCGCCCCAGATACTGCGAATCTTGGCCCGGCGGCCGGCCTCTGCAGTTGCCGCCTGTGCCCCGCCGGATTGTCCAGCCTGAGTGTTGCCGCCCGATCCCGCGGCGCGCTGTTCAGCCCGCCCGGCGGAGGCCTGCTGGGACTTACGGGCCTGCTGGGCCTGCGGTTTGGGCGCAGGTTTGGTCTCCGGCTCCAGCTTCGGTTCTGGTTGCCGCGGCGGAGGCGCCGGTGCAGTAACTATCTGCAGAACATCCGCTCTCGCTGGTTTGGGCATGGCGATCTGTGCCGCGGCCCGCGGTGCCTGGGCAAGAGCCGGCAGCGGCAGGGCAGGGGCGTCGACCGGCGGCAGCGGTTCAACAGTTTGGGCCTCAATCTGCGGCGTAGTCTGCGGCGGGCGTTCCCAAGCCTCAACCATTTCTGCCACCGCTTCAGGCGCCGCCTGTATCGACACCATCGCAGTGCCGCCCGCACCGCTGGATTGGGTGCCGGAACCAGGCATGCGGGCAAACAGCGCCACATGGATCAACACGGCAAGTCCGGCAAAGACGGTAAGTTCGGCGGCACGTTTCATGGCTGGCGGACCACCAGTTCAGCCTGGCTCAGCCCTGCTGCCGCCAGCCGGCGCAGAATTCGGGCAAGGGCTTTTGCCTCCAGCCGGGCATCGGCGCGCAATTGCAGCACCTCGGTGCCGGCACTGACCGCCGCCAGCCGTGCGAGGGCTCCGTCGCCTTCGATCCCATCGAAATAGATCCGGCCTTCGGCATTGATGTGCAGCACAGCGCCGCCTTCGGGTTCCGCCTCAATTGCTGCGTCCGGCGGTATCACCTCAAACGGATCCGGCTGCGCCAGATGCGAGGTCATCAGAAAAAAGATCAGCAGCAGGAATACCACATTGATCATCGGAACGATGGATTCAGTTCGCGGACGGCGGGGCGCCTCTGTCAGGTCCATGCGGGTCTCCTTATTCCACCAATACAAAATTGCTGTAACCCGCCTGCCGCAGCAGCCCTGTCACATCGGTGATGCGCTGCAGGTCGGCACCGTCGCGGCCGCGCAAGATCAGCATATCGGAGGGGTTCCGCATCAGCGGTGCCAGTGCCTGGATCAGGTTGCTGTCTGCCACCGGCACGCCATTCACATCCAGATTGCCCGCACCGATGCCGACCAGCCGCGGCGGTCCAGTGTAATTGCCGCCCTGCGCAGCCAGCGGCAGCTGCAGCACCGCATCGGTGCCAAACCGCGACGCCAGCATGAAGAAAACCAAAAGCAGAAACACCACGTCGATCATGGGTGTCAGGCTTGGCTTGCGCCGCGGCTTCAGGGGGCGGGTGAACTCCATCGGGCTACTCGGCCGCCAGCTTCAGCGGCTGCGGATCATGGGCGATAAAGATACGGGTGGCGCTGTCTTCAAGATCGCGGCGGATGCGGGAGATCACTGCTTCAAACCAGGTCAGCGCGGCCGAGGCGGGGATCGCCACTGCCATGCCTGCCGCAGTGGTCAGCAGCGCCTCCCAGATGCCGCCTGCCAGCAGGGCGGGGTCGGCCTTGGAGCCGGCCGCCTGCAATGCCTGGAAGGCGGCAATCATGCCCAGAACGGTGCCCAGCAGACCCAGAAGCGGGGCGATGGTTGCAATCAGCTCCAGTGCGCCAAGACCGGCGGAAGCGCTGGCAAGATGCAGTTTGGCCACCCGGGCGGTTTCTTCGCGGGCGCGGTCCTCGGGCAGGGTCGCGGCGGCGGCCAGTGCTGCGCCGACGACTTGGGAACGCACGCCGATCCGGTTTTTGACGATGGATTGGGCCGCGGCGCGGTCCCCGCGTTCAAAGGCGTCCACGGCCTGGCCTGCCTTGCCGCGCGACCAGGCGCCGATCAGCGCCAGACGCCAGATCTTCCATAGGATCAGCGCCAATGTGACCACCGACAGGACGGCGATCGCCCAGATGGAAGGGCCGCCATCGCGAAGAAATTTCAGTGCCTTGGACGATGCGTCAATTGCTATCTGGGCCAGCTCATCCTGACTGGAGAGCGGGTCTGAAAGGGGGGCAGTGCCAGCCTCAGTTACGGCAAAGGCATCCCCGCCGGCCTCTGGAACTTCAAGCCCCGGCGCGGAGGGCGGCAGCTGAGGCACAGCGCCCCCGGGCGCGCCAAATGCAATATCCGGCACTGGCGCGGCAGGGGTTTCCTGGGCTGCCGCCCAAGCTGCGGCGAACATCAAAAACGCCGCCAGCGCTGCAGAGAAACGATTGATCATGACTGGCTCCAATATGCTGCAATATAACTGGTTTTGGGACATTCCCGCCCTGCATTGAACGCCACGCGGAGGTGCCGGGCCTCTGCCTTTTCACAGGCAAACCAAAGGAAATACCAGGGGTATTGCCCTCGCTCCGCCAGCGTGCGCTCTGCAAATGTGCCGCTGCCACTGCTGCCAGGCAGCATCATTGCCTCTGTGCGGCCGGAGACTGTCATCCTAGAGCCCTCCCCGCAGCAGATGATCCCGCGTATAATCCAGGCTCAGCCGTCTGGAATGCGACAGCGCCGATGCCAGCTGATGGCCGGCACGGATCCCGCGCCCGTCCCGGAACGCCCGGCAAAACAAACCGCGGCAGGCTGGCTGCGCGGATCTGGCTCGCGGCGGTTTCAGCCTTGGCCACAGCATCACAAAACCTTTCCGGTCTACGGCCCCAGGATCTCCTGCAGACCATGTTCTTAGGGAGTGGCTGGACCGGCTGCGGAATAAGATGAGCCGCCGATGTCTTGCTGAATTCACGCCTCCATGGCGCGGGAAGCCGTAAGAAGTCTTAGTTGTTTTGTCAAGAATTTTTCGTGCGCCAGCAAACAGGTCCCGCCGGCTGCCGTTACGGCAAAGCGGACACGGGTTGGAAGGGTCCGGATCCGGGATCTGATGCCGGCCCGTAGGGGGACCCCCAGGAGGCACCGGTCAACGCGGCTGCGGAACTGGCTTACTGCTTTCTGATCGCGTTGAACCATTCCGCCATGAAACGCCTGCGCTTTTCGGCGTCCTGATACACCAGCAGGCCAGGCCCCAGCTGGATCAGCCGTTTCGAGTTTGCCGCGCCGATGAACTCCGCGGACGGGGGGTGGAACGGGTATTCAGCGCCCGGCGGCTGCGACCAGGCTGCATATGCCAGATGGTCAACAAACCGCTGCGCCAGATCAGGCTGCCCGCCGCCGCTCAACAGCACCGCAGACCGCATCATCAGATGGGTATAGTCTTCCGGGTCGATGACAATGATCTTGTCTTTCAGGTCCTGCCGTGCCCGCGCGTAGCTGCCTAAAACATTGTAAGCAATAAGGATCTCTCCAACAGCAATGTCTTCAATCATACTGGCAGAGCAGCAATACAGGACCGGTTCAAGGCTGCCGGTGACTTCCATCAGCCGCCAGTAAGTTTCGGACGTCCGCGCATCCTGTGTCGCAAACAGATACCCCAGCCCGCTGAGCGCCACATCATAAGTGCCCACTTTGCCCAGGAACCTCTCCGGTTCTGCCCGCATGAGCGCAATCAGATCCTGGCGTGTGCGTGGAATATCCCGGCCTCGGAAACCGGCCGCGGATACCACAACAGACGCAGGCTCAAGCGAAAACGCAAACACATGATCCCGCCATTTCCCCCAGTCCGGGATCAGCGCAGTAAATGCGGACTGATGGGGCCGGGTGAACCCGTCGTTTGCCAGTTTGGTCTGCAGATCCATTGCCGAGGACAGCGCCACGTCAAACTGCTCTTCTCCTTTGAGCACCGCTTTCATCACCTCGCTGCTGTTGGCGACGGTATAGTCTACAGCTGTCCCGGGGTGCTTTTGCAGGAAGCTTTCAATGAGAGGGGCAAGAATAGCTGTGTCAGTGGTCGAAATGATCCGCAGCGGCGTGCCGTCTTGCGGACCGATCCAGTGCCTTTCCTCCACCTCAAAGCCAGCGGCCGCCAGCGTTGCAAGGGTCAAGAAGGTCAGTGCAAGGGAAAGCAAAGCGTTACGCACGCGCCTGTTCCTGTCTGGCTGTTTTCAATGATCAGCTTTCCGCCATGGGCTTCGGCCACCTCGCGGGCAATTGTCAGCCCCAGCCCTGAACCAGTTGTATTCCGGGCGTTGGCGCCGCGGACAAAACGGCGGGTCAGCGCTTCTGTGTCTTCGCATTTAAACCCGCCCGCCTGATCTTCTATTTCTATGCACGCGCAGCCGCCGCGGCAGACTGCACGAATCCAGACTTCGCTGTCCCGGCCGGAATATTTGATGGCGTTGTCCAGAATATTGCGGACCGCGTTTTGCAGCAGAATGCCATCGCCCGGAAGTCTGATGGTATCCTGGCCTTCGAAATGCAGGGACATATCCTTCAGTTCGGCCACCGGCTGCAGCCGCTCAGCCAGGTCCCGGGCAAGTTCCGTCAGATTGACGTCCTCAAGTTCCAGGCTGTCCGTCCGGAACGAGACCATGGCGTGGTCCAGCAGCTGCCCCGCCGCGCGGGAGCTTTCGTCGATGGCGCGGATCATTTCACGCAGGCTGGTCCGGTTGTTTTCATTTTCTATCCGCATCAGGGTGACCTCGGCCTGCGCGCGCACCGTTGCCAGCGGCGTGCGCACCCGGTGCGCGGCCTCGGCGATGAAATCCTCGGACCGGGCCAGTGATGTCTGCAGACGGCTGATAAAACTGTTGAGCGAGGACACCAGCGGCGACATCTCGGAGGGTACCGGACGGGATACCGGGCGCAGGTCTTTGGGGCCGCGGCGCGAAATTGCCTCGGTCAAGGATCTGAGCGGGGTAATGCTGGACTGGGTGGACCAGAATGCGAGGCCGGATGCCAGCACGAAGAACCCCACACCGAGGTACAGCGCAGACCACGAAAGCTGCGCCAGCAAGGCAGCCTGGCCTGACCGGGTCTGGGCAACCGAAACCTGAACAGCAACCGGCGCGCCCTCAACGGACAGCCGCCGGAAAAGGGTCACCGACCGGATGCTTTCCGCCTTGTAGCGCGCGGTTTGAAACAAGGGCTGGCCCGGCTGGACGGGCGGCCCGGCCACCGGCAGATCCGCATATCCGGTCAGCACACCTGCCGGCGTTGCGATCTGGTAAAACACCCGGTCATCGCTCACATTGCCCAGCATGGACAGGGCGGCATAGGGGATGTCTGCAGTAATTTCACCGGACTGGACGGAAACCGACTCCAGGATAGAAGTTGCTGACGCCAGCAAGATCCTGTCATGGCTTTCTTCCGCAACATTGCGGACAAATCCCAGCACTGCCAGGAACAGAAGAGCGGCCAGAAGTGCGGCGCTGCCCATTAGCTGCAGCAGCAGCCGCCGGCGGATCGATCCGCTGACATTGACCGTTGCGCTCATTCCAGCGACAACCGGTAACCAAGCCCGCGCACAGTGGTGATCTCTGCCCCGGATCCGGCCAAATGCTTGCGCAGCCTGGCGACATAGACCTCAATCGCGTTTTCCGATACCTCTTCGTCATAGGAAAACAGCCTGTCCACCAGTTTGGACTTGGAGAATATCCGGTCCGGCGCATTCAGAAACACCTCCAGAAGGCGTAACTCCCGGTTCCGCAAACTGATGGTCTTTCCGCCGGACGACAGGGTGCCTGCCATCGGATCGAACAGCAAATTTGCGAATCGCCGCAGGTTGGAACTGCCGCCTCCGCGGCGGCGCAGCACTGCCCGGCAGCGGGCCTCCAGCTCGGAAAAATCGAACGGTTTGGTCAGATAATCATCGGCGCCAAGATCCAGCATGCCAACCCGGTCCGAGACCTCCGAACGGGCAGTCAGCACAATGACAGGTGTTTCTTTCCGGTTATCGCGGTGGTTCTTCAGAAAGCTGCGGCCATCACCGTCCGGGAGCATAATATCTAATAAAATCAGATCATAATCGGTGGTGTCGGAAAATGCACATGCCGTGCCGGCATCGGGGGCATGGTCCACAGCATGCCCGTCCAGCCGCAGCCGGGCCTGAATAGCATTTGCCAGGCTTTCATTATCCTCAACCAGCAGGAAGCGCATAGCGGTTCATCCTTTCCGAGCACCGTATGACAGAGCTGTGACAGGTCCGTGTCAGCTTGCTGTGCTCCCCTTCAGTCATGAGCGGCGAGACCGCGATTTGTCAAATGGGAGGACAAGATGAGCAATTGGAGCCTGACGCGGCGGACTGTGATCGCGGCAGCGGCAGCAGCCATGGCCTTTGGCGCACCGGCCAATGCCGAAGAGAAGGTGCTGGACAGCATCCACTTTCTGATACCCGGCGGAGCGGGCGGCGGCTGGGACGGAACCGCGCGCGGCACCGGCGAAGCGCTGACAGCTTCCGGCCTGGTCGGCAAGGCCTCCTACGAAAACATGTCCGGCGGCGGCGGCGGCAAGGCTATCGGCTATTTGATCGAGAACGCCTCCAGCCAGCACGGCACGCTGATGGTGAACTCCACCCCTATCGTGATCCGTTCACTGACCGGTGTGTTTCCGCAGAACTTCCGCGACCTGACGCTGGTGGCGGGCACCATTGGCGATTACGCGGCCTTTGTGGTTGGCAAGGACAGCCCGATCAATTCGATGGCCGACCTTCTGGCCGCCTATAAGGCGGATCCGCGCGGCACCGCCGTTGGCGGCGGTTCGGTTCCGGGCGGCATGGACCATCTGGTTGCAGCCATGGTGATGCAGGCCGCAGGCGAAGACCCGACCGCGGTGAAATACATCCCCTATGACGCCGGCGGCAAGGCCATGGCGGCGCTGCTTTCCGGTGAAATATCGGCGCTCAGCACCGGGTTTTCCGAGGCCATCGATCTGGCCAATGCGGGTGAGGTGAAGATCATCGGTGTAACATCCGAGGAGCGGGTGGACAGCTACCCGGATGCCCCGACGATGAAGGAGCAGGGGCTCGACACCGCATTTGTAAACTGGCGCGGTTTCTTCGCTGCACCGGGGCTGCCGGAAGACCGGCTGACGGCCTTTCAGGCCGCGCTGGCCAAGATGTACGCCACCCCCGAATGGGAAGAGGTCCGGGCCCGCAACGGCTGGGTCAACATTCACAATTCGGGTGAGGATTTCCGCAGCTTCCTGGAAGCACAGGAACAGGTTATCGGCGATCTGATGAAACAGCTCGGATTCCTCTGACCGGGCGGCCTGGCGCGCCCGGTCTATGCGAGGGTTCCACCCGCGCGCTGCCGGGGGCGCCGCGCAATGCGCGGCGGGAGCAGCGCCCCCGGCCCCGCAAAATAAAACACGACAGCCGGAGTTGAATATGGCCCTCGACAGATGGATTGCCCTGATCATTCTGATGATCTGCCTTGCCTATGGCTATACGGCGTTTTTCACCATGGATGGCGCGCTGCCGCCGTTTATGAAACGCAACCCGATCTGGCCCAGCACCTTTCCCAAGCTCCTGTCGGTGATGGCCATTTTTACAGCGCTTTATGTGCTGCTGGGGCTGGAAAAGGGGGCGGATGAGCCAAAGCCGATGGAAATCAATTACCGGCGGCTGACGGACTACAAGCTTGGCCAGGCGCTTTTGCTGCTGGGGATGATGACCGCCTATGCACTGCTGCTGCGCCCCGCGGGATTTCTGCCTGCAACCGTCGCTTTTCTGGCAGCCGGAGCCTTTGTCCTGGGGGAGCGCAAACTGCACATCCTGCTTCCCATCGCGGCCGCGGCTGCAGGTGTGGTCTGGTATTTGGTGCAGGAAGTGCTGGGGATCTTTCTCAGCCCCTGGCCTGCAATTCTGACACACGGAGGCTGATATGCTTGAAGGCATCCTGACCGGTCTTGAAACGGCCTTTTCCCTTACCAACCTGCTGATGGTCATCGGCGGCTGCCTGATCGGCACATTCATCGGCATGCTGCCGGGGCTGGGGCCGATGTCGATTATCGCCATAATGATCCCGGTGGCGATCTCCATCGGCGATCCCTCCGCCGCGCTGATCCTGTTGGCCGGTGTCTACTACGGGGCGATCTTTGGCGGCTCCACATCGTCGATCCTGATCAACGCACCCGGGGTTGCCTCCACCGTGGCCACATCGTTTGACGGGTATCCGCTGGCGCGCCAGGGCAAGGCCGGCAAGGCGCTGACAGTCGCTGCCATTGCGTCTTTTTCCGGCGGCACCATTGGCGCGATCCTGCTGATGGTCTTTGCCCCGGCTTTGGCGACAGTTGCGCTGTTGTTCCATTCGGCTGAATATTTCGCGCTGATGGTGGTGGGGCTTTCGGCCATTGCCGCCTTTGCCGGATCCGGACAGGCGGGCAAGGCGGTGCTGATGACCCTCATGGGGCTGATCATGGCCACGGTGGGCGAGGGCGCGCTCTTCAACATGCCGCGCTTCACCATGGGCATCATGGACCTGCAATCAGGTTTCGGGTTCATCACCCTCGCGATGGCGATGTTCGCACTGCCCGAAGCGATGTATCTGGTGCTCGACCCGTCCCGGTCCAAGACCGGTGGCGACAGCAGCGAGATCAAGGACCTGCGGATCACCCGTGCGGAAGCCAAAGCCATCATCCCGGTGATCGGACGGCAGTCGATCCAGGGATTTCTGATCGGTGTCCTGCCCGGGGCCGGCGCCACGATCGCCTCGTTCCTTGGCTATGCGGTGGAGCGTAATCTCGCCCCGAAAGAAGAGCAGGAGCAATTCGGCAAAGGATCTATAAAGGGCCTCGCCGCGCCGGAGAGCGCCAACAATGCCGCTTGCACCGGTTCTTTTGTGCCGCTCTTGACGCTGGGCATCCCGGGATCGGGCACTACCGCCATCCTGCTGGGGGCGCTGATAGCATTGAATGTCTCGCCTGGCCCCCGTCTGATGATAGATGAGCCGCAGATTTTCTGGGCGGTGATTATCTCAATGTATCTGGGCAACCTGATCCTGCTGATTCTGAACCTGCCGCTGATCCCCTATATCGCCAAGGTGCTGGCGGTGCCGCGCACTTACTTGATCCCCTTCATTCTCTTTTTCACCTTGATGGGGGCCTATATCGGGCAGAACAACGCAACCGAACTGCTGATCCTGGTGGGGCTGGGCATCTGCGCAACGGTGCTTCGGTTTGCGGACTACCCGCTGGCGCCCTTGCTGATCGGCTTCATTCTGGGCTCCATGCTGGAGAACAACTTTGCCCGCTCCATGCAGCTTTATGACGGGCTCGGGTTCATCCTGGAACGGCCGATGACGCTTGGCCTTCTGGGGCTGGCTGTCATACTTGTGCTGCTGCCTGGTTACCGCGCAAGGCGGGCCCGCTTGCGGGCCGAGGGAACTGCCGATGCAGACTGACAAAGAATTTGGAAGGCTTCGGCCTTCCATACTTCCAGCCCGGCGGTAAAGCTCAGGCGCTCCACCCGTTCAGGGCTGAAACTGTCCACTGGTCCGCTGAAATTTCCTCGCAGGCCTGCAATAGACCATCCTTTCAATCAATGAGGGATTAGGCAGTTCCCTCTGCCGAACACCGCAACGGCTAAATGTGCTTTCTTTGCAGGGGCATCCTTCCACGCGGCCTTGCTCTAGGCCTATGGCCGCTTCCTGCGCTTTGCGTTGAACCAGGCCGCCGCCTCGGTCGTCCGCTGCTTGCGTATTTCTGACATCGGTTCAGGCCACGGCGAACGACCGCTGCCCGCGGTTCGTACTCATGCCTTGCCTAATGCTGCACCCGGACGACGTTGCCTTGGCCCTGTTTACCCGCTGCTGAATTCGAGGGTCTGCTGGGGCGCAGGAACGGTGTTTGGGCTGCAGCGCGTGGGAGGCACCTTCAAAAGGCCAAGTGCGTCTCGATGAAGTCGGCGCGCCGTGCGGTGCCGGTGCGGGGAAGTTCCACTATCTCGTATCCGAGCGCGGCGTAGGTCTCGCGCATGACTGCGCAGGTCACTTCGGCCTCGGCCCGGCTTTGCGTGCGCTCTGCGTCCTGAGTGAAAATATCGTTCCAGTAAGGCGCCAGGAAGACGCGATGGTTGTAGCGGGCCGTCCGGGCCGCTGCAGCGACGTGGGGCGGCACGGGGAGGCCGCAGAGCGTCAGGTAGCCCACGATGTCGGGAATGCCGCGGTCGAAGATAACCGGGCCTGAGAGGGCTTGTGCCGCGCTGTAGGCGCGCAGGTCTTGCTCCAGCATCCGTTCGGCATAGGCCATGCGGCCGGCCCAGGGGAGGGCATCACCGCCGCTCTGCATCTCTGCGCGGATGATCGCGCGGCCGGATTCGGGGATTGTGTGGAAGCCGCGGCGGGCAAACTCGGTGATCAGGCTGGTCTTGCCCGCACCCGGGCCGCCTGTCACGACGAAGAAATGGTCACTCATGAGCCATCCTCGGGTTTGACAAGGGAAAGGGCTGCGTGTCGATCTTTACGCACTGGGCGTGGATCGAGGCAGCATAGAGTCTCGAAGGGAAACAGCATCCATCTGCGCAGCAGAGGCAAATTCTCTGACGGGAACGGCAGAACTGTCTGAGCTTTTATGAAGATTTGGTGGAGCCTAGGAGGATCGAACTCCTGACCTCCTGCATGCCATGCAGGCGCTCTCCCAGCTGAGCTAAGGCCCCAAACCTGTCCGCTTTCCAGTGGCCGTTCCGTCTCCGGTGCGGTCCGTCTTGCGGTGTGAGCGTCGTTTAAGGGACGGCGGCGCAGGCTGCAAGCGGAAAATGCGCCGGGTTCCAAACTTTTTTCCCGGCACTGCCGGAGGGCTGCCCGGGGAAGGCAAGGCGCGTCCCCGGGCGGCTGGAAATACCTTAGGAATCGTCCTCTGGGGTCGACATGTCGGCAATCTCTTCCAGCGGGACGTTGTCCTCGTCATCGTCGTCGTCCAGGACATCATCGCCCAGATCAACATCGACGTCGTCGTCATCTTCCAGAACCGCGTCATCCCCTTCGAGGTTCTCTTTGGCCTTCAGGGTGGCCGCATCTTCGGCATCGGCTTCGATCATCCGGGTCTTGCCGGTGTCCAGCTCGACGGCCTCGCCCGTGTAGGGGCTGACAACCGGGTTCTTGTTCAGGTCATAAAAGCGCTTGCCAGTGGTGGGGCAGACGCGCTTTACACCCCATTCTTCCTTGGGCATGTGGATCCCCTTGATTTACTGGTGAGTCGTATCGACGATTCCGGTGCCTTGCCATATGAGGGGGGGACTGTCAAAGCCTTTGCCGGAAAGGGGGCGCGCGCATGGCCACACATCACCTGCCCGGAGACCCGCCGGTGCCGCTGACTTTGCGGCGGTCGGCACGGGCGCGGCGGATCAGCCTGCGGATCTCTTCGCTGGACGGGCGGGTGACGCTGACATTGCCCAAAAGCCTGCCGGAACGGGCCGCACTCGCCTTTGCCGAGGAGAAGGCGGACTGGATCCGGTCGCATCTGGAAAAGCATCCCGAAACGGTGGAGGCGGGGTTCGGCACCCTGCTGCCGGTCGATGGCCAGAACCGGGTGGTTGAGCGCGCGCCGGGGCGGCGCATCCAGCTGGATGCGGGCCGCATTGCGGTGCCGGGTGACAATCCGGGACGGGTCTTGCAGCGCTGTCTGAAGGAGCTGGCGCGCAACCGGCTGGCCGAGGCGTCGGATTTCTATGCCGCCCGGCTGGGCAAAGGCTACAGCCGTCTGACCTTGCGCGATACCCGGTCGCGCTGGGGGTCCTGCACCGCCGATGGCGCGCTGATGTATTCCTGGCGGCTGATCCTGGCGCCGCCCGCGGTGCTGCGCTATGTCGCCGCCCATGAGGTGGCGCATCTGCAGGAGATGAACCATTCGGCAGCTTTCTGGGCGGTGGTTGAACGCCTTTACGGCCAATACGAGGCGCCGCGGGCCTGGTTGCGCGAAAACGGCGCCGGCCTCCACCGTTACCGGTTCGGCGAATAGCGGCAAGGCTTTGACCCCGCGGATGCGCGGGCTAAGCTTCTGGCAGGTACCTGTTTCCAGTTTTACCGGTTCTTGAGGCTTGCCCGTGTCAGACAAACCGCAACGACGCCTTGCTGCCATATTTGTGCTGGATGTCTCTGGCTTCAGCCGGCTGATGGCCGAGGATGAGGCGGGCACGCTGAACCAGCTTCTGGCGCAGCAGCAAAGCCTGATCGCCCCGGCGATCCGCAGCCATGAGGGCCGGATCATCAAGCTGATGGGCGACGGGGTGCTGGCGATTTTTCCCAGCGTGATCTCGGCGGTGGAGGCGGCAGCCGGGATCCAGGCCGCCGCCGCCCGCAACCGCCACCTCCAGCTTCGGATCGGCATCACCTTGGGCGAGGTGCTGATTGCCCAGGGCGATATTTATGGCGATGACGTCAATATCGCGGCCCGGCTGGAGGCTTTGGCACCGCTTGGGGGGGTGGCCCTGTCGGCCGAAGCATACGGCCAGGTGCGGGGCCGCATTCCTTATGCGTTCAAGGACCTGGGCCTGCATGAGGTCAAGAACATTCCCGAGCCTGTGCAGGTTTATGTGCTCGGCGACGAGCTGACCTCGCTGCCCAGTCTGCACCCGGCCGCCGCATCAGAAAATGCGGTCCGGGCAGCTTCGCCACCGCGCCGGCGGGCCGGGCGGCCTGTGTGGCTGGCGCTGGCTGCGTTTACGGTTCTGGCTGCGGCGGGCGGCGGCTGGTGGGCCGCGGGCATGCCGGGTCTGCAAGGGGCGTGGCAGACGGCCGGCGGGGCTGAGCAGACGCGGCCGCTGGTTGCCGTGCTTCCATTCACGGCGGCCTCGGCATCTCCCGAACTGGCTCAGGCGGTCACCGGCGAGGTGATCCGCGCGCTTGCCGCGGTGCCGGGCCTGGCAGTGGTGGCACCGGCCAGCAGCCGCGCCGCGGCCGGTCTGCCGCCGGACCAGGCGGCGAAACTGCTGGGAACAGAGTTCCTGGTCAGCGGCCACCTGCCTGCCGCTCCGTTGCAGGGGATCCGGCTGGAGATCCGCAGCCCGTCCGGGCAGGCCGCCCTGCCGCCCCGGCCGCAATCCAGCCTGTCCGGGCTGGCACCTGCAGTGGCGGCAGATATTCTCAGCGTCTTCAGCCAGCCGGTGCCTAAGGCCGCGGCGGCGGCAGTGCCGGATCAAGCGCTGATGCAGCTGCTGGCTGCCCGCAGCGAACTGGCGGCCGGCCGGCAGCAAGAGGCCAGGCTGGCCGTGGAACAGGCTTTGCAGCTGGCCCCCGGCCTGGCAGAGGCAAAAGTGCTGCAGGCTGAGCTCGACCTGGATTTGCTGACCGGCCCTCTGGCCCGCCTGCCGCAGCGCGCGGCCAAGGCGGCACAGTTGCTCGAAGGGCTCCCCGAAACACCCGGAACCTTGCGCATCCGCGCCCTTGCGGCGCAGTTCAGCGGCGCAGCGGACACCGCCTTGACCCTTGCGCAGGCGTTGGAACGCTCTTTCCCGAACGATGCAGATGGCCATCTGCTGCGGGCCTGGCTTTTGCAGATGGAGGGGCGGGGCGCCGCCGCCGAGGCTGCCTATACCACTGCTTTGCGGCTCAATCCGGTGCCGCCTGCGCTGTACCACAGCCTGCGTGCGTCGATGCTGTTTGATGCCGGGCAGGTGGAAGCAGCCGTTGACACTGCCGGTGCGGCGCTGGCGCTGGAACCGCGGGCGCAGCTGGCCCAGGCGGTGCGTTGCGCGGGGCTGGCCACACTGGGCCGGTTTGACGAAGCCGGCAGCGCCTGCGCGCAGCTGCTGGCCGCAGGGCTGACACTGGATCAGGCCGCAGGCGCTTTTCCCTATGCTGCCGGGGCCGGGCCCGGCAGCGCGCTGCAGCGGCTGCGGACGGGGTTCAGCCTGGCAGGGCTGCCTGGACGCCCGTGACCCGTGGCCTGCCACCCACGGCCCGTCTCCCTCTGCCCGTCACCCTCGGCCTGAGATCTGCGGCCTGAGATCTGCGGCCTGAGATCTGCAGCCTGCGCCCTGCAGCCCGTGGCCGCTGGCCGTGATCTTACGTGCGGATCTATCCGCTTGACCGCGGCGCTATTTGTGATCACTTGAGGGGATGAACCTGACTGCCCGCTCTCCCCAGGACGCTGCCGCCCCGGCCCACGACCGTGTCTACCGCGCTTTGCGCACCCGTATCATGCATGGTGAAATCACCCCCGGCGCGGCGCTGACGCTGCGCGGCATCGGCCGCGAATTCGGAGTTTCGATGACCCCCGCGCGCGAGGCTGTCCGGCGGCTGGCGGCCGAGGGCGCGCTGTTTCTGTCCTCTTCGGGGCGGGTGTCGACGCCGGAGCTTACCAACGAGCGGATCGAAGAGCTGGCCGCCCTGCGCGCACTCCTGGAGGTGGAACTGTCCAGCCGTGCCTTGCCGCGCGCGCATATGGCCCTGATCGACCGGCTGCAGATGATCAACGGAACAGTGGCCGAGATGGTCACCAAACGCGACGCGGTCGGCTATATCCGTACCAATCTGGAGTTCCACCGCACTCTGTATCTGCGCGCCCAGGCGCCGGCCATGCTGGCGATGGCCGAGACCGTCTGGCTGCAGCTGGGTCCCACCATGCGGGCGCTTTACGGCCGGCTGCGCCGCACCGATCCGCCGCAGAACCACCGCCTGATCATCGCGGCGCTGAAGGCTGGGGATGAACCGGGCTTGCGTCTGGCGGTGCGCTCGGATGTGACCCAAGGCCTGCGGCTTCTGGCCGGCTAAACCGGCACAGCAGACCCGGCTGGCATCAGCGGCAGCGGCGAGGCTCCCGCCTGTGCCGGTCAATTTTGAGAATTGCCCTTACAATCGGGCGTGG